>DYCT01000081.1:1303-7826 GCA_019417975.1 Bacteroides sp. | reverse complement strand
TCTTTATCGTATCTTTGCGTATAAATTTATAATTAGAAGAAAGGAATAGAAAGTGGCTGACGATATTGTACTTACCCCCATGATGAAACAGTTTTTGGAGTTGAAAGCCAAGCATCCCGATGCTGTGTTGCTGTTTCGGTGTGGTGACTTTTATGAAACTTATTCTGATGATGCGGTGGCTTCAGCAGAGATTCTTGGCATTACGCTGACCAAACGTGCTAATGGAAAGGGAAAGACTATCGAGATGGCCGGATTTCCTTACCATGCGCTTGACACGTATTTGCCTAAACTGGTGAGAGCAGGTAAGCGTGTAGCAATCTGCGACCAGTTGGAAGACCCGAAAACCACAAAAAAACTGGTGAAGCGAGGTATTACCGAGTTGGTGACTCCGGGGGTCTCTATCAATGACAATGTGCTGAATTATAAAGAAAACAACTTCTTGGCTGCGGTCCATTTCGGAAAGAGTGCTTGTGGAGTTGCTTTCTTGGATATTTCTACCGGAGAGTTTCTTACAGCAGAGGGCTCTTTCGACTATGTGGATAAACTGCTGAATAACTTTGCACCGAAGGAAGTCCTGTTTGAGCGAGGCAAAAGAGGAATGTTTGAAGGAAACTTTGGCTCGAAGTTTTTTACATTCGAACTTGAGGATTGGGTATTTACCGAGAACTCAGCTCGCGAAAAACTACTGAAACACTTTGAAACTAAAAACCTGAAGGGTTTTGGTGTAGAACATCTTAAGAATGGTGTGATTGCATCGGGGGCAATCTTGCAGTATCTGTATATGACGCAACACACTAATATTTCTCATATTACTTCTTTATCGCGTATTGAGGGCGACCGCTATGTCCGTCTTGATAAATATACGGTTCGCAGTCTGGAACTTCTCAACAGCATGAACGAAGGAGGAAAGAGTCTGTTGGAGATTATTGATAGAACCATTACGCCGATGGGGGCTCGTTTGTTGAAGCGCTGGATGGTTTTCCCATTGAAAGATGTGAATCCGATTGATGAACGCCTCAATGTGGTGGAATATTTTTTCCGTTATCCAGCATTTAAAGAGATGATAGAGGAACAACTTCACTTGATAGGCGACTTGGAACGTATTATTTCGAAAGTGGCAGTCGGGCGTGTTTCTCCACGCGAGGTTGTGCAACTCAAGGTGGCTCTGCAAGCTGTTGAACCCATTAAAAAGGCTTGTATGGAGGCCGATAACGAGAGTTTGAAGCGTATCGGCGAACAGCTTAACCTGTGTGCTTCCATTCGCGACCGTATCGCACGTGAGATAAACAACGACCCACCGTTGTTGGTCAACAAAGGGGGAGTGGTGCGCGAGGGAGTGAATGAAGAGCTTGATGAGTTGCGTCGTATCGCTTATTCGGGTAAGGACTATCTTTTGCAGATTCAACAACGTGAAAGTGAGCTGACCGGAATCCCAAGTTTGAAAATAGCGTATAACAATGTGTTCGGTTATTACATTGAGGTGCGTAACGCACATAAGGATAAGGTACCGGCAGAGTGGATTCGTAAACAGACCCTGGTCAATGCCGAACGATACATCACACAGGAGCTGAAGGAATACGAGGAGAAAATATTGGGAGCTGAGGACAAGATTCTGATTCTTGAAACCAAGCTGTATAATGAATTGATATTGGCTTTGAATGATTATATTCCGGCCATTCAGATTAATGCCAACCAGATAGCACGGTTGGATTGTCTTTTGTCGTTTGCGAATGTGGCACACGAGAATAACTACATTCGTCCGGTTATCAGCGACGATGATGCGCTTGATATCTGTCAGGGTCGACACCCGGTTATTGAGCGACAAATGCCTATCGGTGAGAAATATGTGGCTAACGATGTATATCTGGACTGCAATAAGCAACAGATTATCATTATTACCGGTCCGAATATGGCTGGTAAGTCAGCGTTGCTGCGTCAGACCGCTCTGATAACATTGATGGCACAAATCGGTTGTTTTGTACCGGCAGAAAGTGCACATATCGGTTTGGTGGATAAAGTCTTCACACGTGTAGGAGCAAGCGATAATATTTCGGTAGGGGAGTCTACGTTTATGGTAGAGATGAATGAGGCTGCTGACATTATGAACAACCTGTCTGCGCGTAGTTTGGTGCTTTTCGATGAGCTGGGACGTGGAACTTCTACTTACGATGGTATTTCTATCGCATGGGCTATCGTGGAGTATATCCATGAACATCCTAAGGCAAAGGCACGTACATTGTTTGCTACTCACTACCATGAGCTTAATGAGATGGAGAAATCGTTCTCGCGTATCAAGAACTACAATGTATCGGTCAAGGAAGTCGATAACAAGGTTATATTCTTGCGTAAATTGGAACCAGGGGGCAGTGAACACTCCTTTGGTATTCATGTGGCAAAACTGGCCGGTATGCCTAAGAGTATTGTGAAGCGTGCCGATGTCATTCTTCATCAACTCGAAGCGGACAATCGTCAACAAGGCATTTCCAAACCGATTGGTGAGGTGGGAGGTTCAAGAGAGGGAATGCAACTGAACTTTTTTCAGTTGGAAGATCCGGTGCTTTGCCAGATACGTGATGAAATCTTGAATCTGGATGTAAATAATCTGACTCCGTTGGAGGCTCTTAACAAGTTGAGCGATATAAAACGGATTGTAAAAGGGAAATAAAAACAACTTGATACCAATAAAAAAAGTGCGACCTAAATCGCACTTTTTTTATAAGGTTATATCTGTCTTTTAGTCCCGACCGAGTTTATCCAGCCATTTTCCACCTATCATGCAGGCAGCACCCAGGATGATGAATGGAATGCTGAGCCATTGTCCCATGTTTAGCATCATCTCTTCTTCGAATGCTTCTTGTGGGGCTTTGACAAACTCGATAAAGAAGCGGAAAGTAAAGATGAGTGTAAGGCAGAGGCCGAAGAAGAAACCACGATGCAGTCTGTCTTTATATTTCTTGTATAGGTATAAACCGATGAAGAAAAACAGCGCATAGGCTATTGCTTCGTAGAGCTGAGCCGGATGGCGTGGTTCCATGCCTTCGCGTGGGAAAATGAACGCCCAAGGCACATCGGTTGTTTTTCCTACAATCTCAGAATTCATCAAGTTGCCCAGGCGGATGAAACAGGCTGTAGCCGGAGTGGCGATGGCAATATTATCCAATACATGGATAAAATTCAATTTGGTTTTACGCACATACAACCAAAGGGCAATAATCAGCCCGATTGTTCCTCCGTGGCTTGCAAGTCCTTGGTAGCCTGTGAATTTCATTCCTTCCGGAGTGAACTGTACCGGTAGCATCATCTCTAATAAGTGATTGTGGTAATAGGCCCAATCGTAGAAGATGCAATGTCCTAACCGTGCTCCTACCAGAATGCCGATGAAGCAATAGAAGAAAAGCGGGTCGAACAGATTTTCCGGGATACGTTGATTCTTGTAGAGCCAGTGTACGATGTAGTAAGCCAGTCCGAGACCAATAGCCCACATAAGGGAATAGTATCGGATGCTGATGCCGAACAGTGAACATAATTCCGTGCTCGGATTCCACAAGATATAGTTCAAAAGAAAGTTCATGGTTTCTCTTATTTGGATTATACGTTGAAGCGGAAGTGCATGATGTCACCGTCTTGTACAACATATTCTTTACCCTCTACACCCAGTTTGCCGGCTTCGCGTACAGCAGCCTCAGAACCGTATTGGATAAAGTCTTCGTATTTGATAACTTCGGCGCGGATAAATCCTTTTTCGAAATCGGTGTGGATGACACCGGCACATTGTGGAGCCTTCCAGCCTTTGTGATATGTCCATGCTTTTACTTCCATTTCACCTGCTGTAATGAAGGTTTCCAGGTTAAGCAGATGATAGGCCGATTTGATGAGGCGTGATACGCCCGATTCTTCCAGACCTACTTCTTGCAGGAACATCTGGCGGTCTTCGTATGTTTCCAGTTCGGCAATGTCGGCTTCGGTCTTAGCTGCTACAATGAGTAGTTCTGCATTTTCTTCACGGATGGCTTCGCGTACCATTTCCACATATTTATTGCCATTGACAGCACTTTTTTCGTCTACGTTGCAGACATAAAGTACCGGTTTTGAAGTGAGCAGGAAGAGTTCTTTTGCTATTTTTTGTTCGTCTTTTGTTTCGAACTGTACGGTACGTGCCGATTTTCCTTGCTCCAATGCTTCTTTGTATTGTACCAAAACTTCGTAAGTCTGTTTAGCTACTTTGTCGCCTCCGGTTTGTGCTTGTTTCTGTACGCGTTGGATGCGGCCTTCGATGGTTTCCAGGTCTTTCAATTGAAGCTCTGTATCGATGATTTCTTTATCGCGAACGGGGTCTACGTTACCGTCTACATGGGTCACGTTGTCGTCGTCAAAGCAGCGCAATAAATGGATGATGGCATCTGTTTCGCGGATGTTGGCTAAAAATTTGTTACCCAAACCTTCACCTTTGCTGGCGCCTTTCACCAGTCCGGCAATGTCCACAATCTCTACAGTAGTGGGGACGATGCGTCCGGGGTGTACCAGTTCGGCCAATTTGTTCAGGCGTTCATCGGGCACAGTGATAACTCCTACATTGGGTTCGATTGTACAGAACGGAAAGTTGGCTGCCTGTGCTTTGGCATTGGATAAACAGTTGAAAAGGGTGGACTTTCCCACGTTTGGAAGTCCTACGATACCACATTGTAAACTCATTCTATCTTCGTATTTTATAGTTTCCTATTTATAATAAGGTGCAAAGATAGTGGTTTTTGATAAACCGTGTGGCATGTATGTGTAAAAAAAGAAGCAGAATCAACCACTTATGGGTTGTTCTGCTTCTTCGCGATGTTTTATGATTGCTCTATTTGTCTTATCGGTTGGCATATTGTGCATTTGGGTAGCTCTATGCCTTAATTGACGTTGCGACTGCTTCTCGATGAGCGACTGTTGTTTCTTGTGTTCTCTTTGACGTTTGTTCCGAGGCTGTTGTTTCGGACGCTACTTCCTCGGCTGCTACCTGTTCGCAGTGTGCTACTTCTGTTGCTTTCTCTTTTTTCTTTAGTTGTACTACTACGTTTTTCGTTGTTGGTTCGTGTATTTTTAGTTTGTTCTTTTGTATAGTTTCTAACGCCGGTCGATACGTTTCTATTTTCAGTGCTCGAACCGGATTTGGGTCGGTAACTGGAGTTGTATCTGTTGTCTCTTGATGTTCCTTCCCGGTGTGTTCTGTTTTCGTTACGTTCATAGCGCTTGTTGTTATGATGGCGTTTGATGTCTTTGAAATCGGATCTACGTTCATTCTTATACGCTTTATTGTTGCGGATATAGATATTTGTTTCATAGGTAGGGTGCGAATATCTTCCATGGTAGTAACTGTTTCTGGGGTGGTTGTGTCTGCAATGTGCCCCTTGGTATGTATAATAATGGTGAGGTCGCGGGTAATAGTAGTGGTTATGGTTTTTGTAGTGTACAAAGACTCTGAAACTCCAGCGTCCTTCATGGATGTATGCAGGACGGAAGAAATATTCTGTTCTTAGGAAGCGTTTGAATTGTCCTCTGTTTAGTACCCATCTCAAGTCGTCATTACGCATGTCAAGGTATTCGTAGTAGCGGTCCAATGCCCAACTGTAACCCATTAGGATGTCGTCGGTCAGATAGCGTATGCTATTGATGAAATCGTAGTTTATCTCATAGACATCGTTGTATTGATAAGTGGTCAGGTTGAGTTCGTATGCCATTCTATCAGTCAGAAAACGGGTTTCTATTCGTACTCTGTCGCTGTTCATGTTTGCTTGGCAAACCGTAATGCTGAATAAGGCAGTTAGCGTGATTAATAAGATTCGTTTCATGGCTATTTTTATTAAAGGTTAGTTCTTTTATTTCTACGGTGTAAACATACGAAGATGTTTTTTCCCTTTCTCGCAAATTATTACTATTTGTTTGGTAGGGAAATCCCTATTTCCTTTTTTGTCTATTACTGTTTTCTTTTTATTGGCGTGCAGATTGTGTGCAGATTTCGAGCAGGATAGTTTGCGAAAATATGTCAGTATAGCATTATTTTATTTTTGATATACTTATGAAAAGAAAACATCCCGTATTGCTTTCAATATGGAAGCGATACGGGATTTTTTTCATTTATTGTTAAATTATGTAGAGAGAAAAACTTACTTTTTGTTTTAAACTGTAACTATCATTGTGCAACTAATATTTAAGCTTAAAACACGTTTGTTTTATTTTTCGGGTGCAAAGGTATGGATTGTTTTTGATAAAACTATTATTTTGTCAAGTATTTAAATATATTTTGCATTTATATTCATTCCGTACTTTTAGTTTTCACCAAATTAAGACTTCGGATGTATTTTTGCTTTTATACGTCTCTTTTTAATGGGCCTCAAGCCAGTTTTTACCCCATCCGCAGTCTGCTTTTAATGGGACACGCATTTTGTAAGCATTTTGCATCTCCTCTATGACAATTTGTTGTACTTGTTCTTTTTCTTCAGGATAGACGCTGAAGTTTAATTCATCGTGCACTTGGATAATCATG
>DYCT01000081.1:0-1293 GCA_019417975.1 Bacteroides sp. | reverse complement strand
ATCATGGTTGAGCGTATGTCTTCCCTACAGAAGCGTTGATAAATACGTATCATGGCCACTTTCATAATATCGGCAGCACTGCCTTGGATAGGGGCGTTGATGGCATTTCGTTCAGCATATCCGCGTACGATAGCATTGCGCGAATTGATGTCCGGCAAATAACGTTTGCGCTGGAAGATGGTTTCTACATAGCTTTTTTCTCTCGCTTCCTCAATACTTTTTTCCATGTATTGCTTCACGTCCGGATAAGTCTCGAAATAGCCATCAATCAGTTCTTTGGCTTCTTTTCGGTCTACATTCATTCGTTCTGCCAATCCGAAAACAGAGATACCGTAGATGATGCCGAAGTTGGCAGTTTTGGCTTTGCTTCGTTGTTCGCGACTAACATTTTGTATATTTGTTTTATAGATTTTGGCTGCTGTTGCTGCATGGATATCGTAATCCGATAGGAAAGCGTCAATCATATTTTTATCTTGGCTTAGGTGTGCCATGATGCGCAGTTCTATCTGTGAATAGTCGGCCGAGAAGAACAAGCATCCGTCATCGGGGATAAACGCTTTACGGATTTCTTTTCCGTTTTCATCTCGGATAGGAATGTTTTGCAGATTCGGATTGCTTGAACTGAGTCGTCCTGTAGCTGTCACAGTCTGGTTGAATGACGTGTGTATTTTCCCGGTTTTCGGATTGATGAGTTGGGGTAGGGCATCGATGTATGTGCTAAGCAGTTTTTTGATGCCTCTATATTCTAAAATCATTTCCACGATGGGGTGTTTTCCTCGCAGACTTTCTAACACCTCTTCCGAAGTGGAGTATTGTCCCGATTTAGTCTTTTTGGCTTTTTGCACGATTTGCAAATGGTCAAACAATACTTCTCCTACTTGTCGGGGTGAGGAGATATTGAATTCGGAGCCTGCGGCTTCGTAAATTTCTTTTTCCAGTTTGTTTAGTTTTGCTGTGAGTTGTTCTGATGTTTGCTTTAGAGCTTCGGTGTCCAGCTTTACACCGTTTCGTTCCATATATGCCAATACGGGCACCAATGGCATCTCTACCTGGTAGAACAGTTCTTCGGCGTTGTTGGTCTTCAGTTCTTCGGCCAATTTGTTTTTTAGTTTCAGAGTGATGTCGGCATCTTCGCAAGCATACTTGTAAATCTCTTCGGGAGTAAGGTCGCGCATATTTTTTTGATTTTTCCCTTTGGGCCCTATCAACTCTTCTATTTTGATGGTGTTATACTTTAAATAGATTTCTGCCAGATAGTCCATGTTGTGTCGCAACTCAGGTTGCATCACATAG
>DYCT01000080.1 GCA_019417975.1 Bacteroides sp. | reverse complement strand
GGAAAGCTATCTGCTGTGCCGACACTGGAAATGAAGTCAAAGAGGCAGCAGCAAGACAAGCTAATAAAACGTGCTTTTTCATCTTAAATATAATTCTTAATTAACTATCTCAATCGTTTGATACACAAAACTACGACAAAGCCCACAAGCATGTGTTTAATTATTGACAAAAACAGAAAAACAAATATTCCACCTAATCAAACAATAAATACACATACAAAACAGCTTAAAAACAAGTATTTAAGAAAAAATCCCTATCTTAGCCAAATAACGAATGTAAAAATGGCTTTAAATTCGTATTTCAGCATGACCAACCGGTTCTTCTGCCTACGACCTATTAAAGCCACACTGCTATCAATCTTAATTATTAAATTTTAGGAACAAATTATATAACGTAAGAAACAAAAATTGCACAAGTCGTAATACGATAACCTCTTATCTTTGTAAGCGATTTTGAATCGGGCACATATACATGTAACTAAAACTTAAAACAAATTATATAATCAATTAAAATCAATATGCAAAGAATGTCTAACAAAGTGAAAAACATGCGTTCCTTGCTTCTGTTGCTATTTACAACAATAGCACTTGGCATATCAGCGCAATCGGTTAGCCTCACAGGAAATGTGAAAGACAAAAGCGGAGAGCCCATCATTGGTGCTTCCATATTGGAAAAAGGTACAACAAACGGTACAATTACCGATTTCGATGGAAACTTCACCTTAAAAGTTTCCAGTAAAAAGGCTTTAGTAGTAGTTTCCTACATCGGAATGAAAACACAAGAAATCGACATCAAAGGAAAGTCTAAAATCGACGTTACCCTGGAAGATGACACACAGGCATTGGAAGAAGTCGTTGTCATCGGATACGGTACTGTATCGAAAAAAGACTTGACCGGTTCTGTTTCTTCAGTCAATGCCAAGCAGCTGGAATCTATCCCTGTATCCAGTGCCTCCGAAGCTTTACAAGGTAAAATGGCAGGTGTACAAATTACAACAACCGAAGGCTCACCTGATGCAGATGTGAAAATCCGTGTACGTGGTGGAGGTTCACTCTCACAAGACAACTCTCCTCTTTATATTGTCGATGGTTTTCCGGTAAGTAGCATCTCAGACATTGCCCCTACCGACATCCAGAGTGTCGACGTGCTGAAAGATGCCTCCTCTACTGCTATCTATGGTGCTCGTGGTGCCAACGGTGTCATCATCATTACAACCAAGAGCGGTAAAGAAGGAAAGACAGAAGTCAACTTCGGTGCTTCTTGGGGTGTCCGTAAGGCTGTAGGACAAGTAGATGTACTCGACCCATACGAATTTGCACTCTACCAATATGAGCTCGACCAAAGTGGTAACTACTATGGTGTATACGAAGACCTCGACATCTGGAAATCAGTAAAAGGCAACAATCACCAAGAAGATATATTCGGTCGAAATGGTAACCAGCAACAATATAACGTAAGCATCAGCGGAGGTACCAAAGATATCAAGTACAACATCAGCTACTCGCACAATGACGAAAAGTCTATCATGAAAGGCTCCGGATTTTCAAAGAACAATGTCAATGCGAAAATCAACGGAACAATCAATAAATGGTTAAGCGTAGACTTCAATGCCCGTTTGTCGCAACAGACCATCGACGGTCTAAGTGGTGGCGCCGACAATGAAAACAGCAAATCGTATTCATTGGTAGCACGTAGCATCATCCATGCCCCTATCAATAACTTCGGATTCGGAGGCGACGATGATGATGACAATGCTTCGAACGTACGTTACACTCCTTCTGAACGTTTGGATGCGACCTATAAACAACAGAACAAATTCCAACAAAACTACAACATCGGACTTAACTGGAAGCCTTTCAAAAACTGGAAGTTCCGTACAGAGTTCGGTTATCGTTGGAACAACAAAGACGTAGACCAAGTGTGGGGCTATCAAGCTACACAAAACTCTAAATTCGGACACGCCGGTCTACCTCAGGCTTATCTGACCACTACTAAAAATACAGAATGGAGAAATGCCAACACGCTAACTTACGATGTAAAGAAAGTGTTTGGAAAAGACCGTTTAAACATCATGATTGGACAAGAGTGGTCCAGCAGTCAGGACAAAAGCCGCTACTACACCTCTGTAGACTTTGACAAAGATGCAACAACAGAAGATATTCTATCTGCTTTAGGTAAAGGCACAGCTCTTCCTACCAGCAGCTACATCGGTATCAAAGACAACCTGCTTTCATTCTTCGGTCGCTTAAACTATACACTTATGGATCGCTACTTGCTCACAGTGACCATGCGTGCGGATGGTTCTTCTAAATTTGCCGACGGTCACCGTTGGGGTTATTTCCCTTCTGCTGCCTTGGCATGGCGTGTCATCGATGAAGAGTTTATGAGTAACACACAAGACTGGCTCTCGAACTTGAAGCTCCGCTTGAGTTATGGTACATCCGGTAACAACCGTATTCCAAGTGGCTCTATGTACACAACTTACTCTTTAGGAGAAACTTCCGACAAGAGCATCTATTGGGACGAAAATCCGGCAGTCATCTTGCAACGCTCTGATGTATTGTCAAACCCGAATTTGAAATGGGAAACAACCATTTCTCGTAACATCGGTATCGACTATGGATTCTGGAACAACCGCCTGTCCGGTTCTTTGGACTTCTATTGGAATACAACCAAGGACCTGCTGATGAAATCGACTGTCAACCCGGCATCCGGTTACAACTATCAATATCAAAACAGCGGTCAGACATCCAACAAGGGTGTTGAATTCCAATTGGATGCTGTTCTTGTTGATAAAAAAGACTTCAACTTGAACTTCAACTTCAATATTTCCTACAACAAAGGTAAAATTGATAAGCTGAACGGTGCCAAATACTGGCAAAGCAGTAAATGGGATGGTACAGCTGTAGCCGGTGTCGAAGACTTCCTGCTTGAAGAAGGCGGACGTCTGGGCGAAGTTTACGGCTATGAAGCAACCGGATTCTATACCGCAGATGATTTTAATTTCGATGCGGTAAGCGGAACCTATACATTAAAAAATAATGTTCCGAATAACTCAAGCCTCATTGGTGGTAAAATCTATCCGGGTTCTATCAAGTTGAAACCGGAATCGGTTACTTATACTTACAAGACCAACAGCAACGGAGAATACATCCTCGATGAAAACAACAACAAAATCATCACAGCAACCAATGCTACCTACAAGAAAAAATGTTTGGGCAACACCGTTCCAAAAATTGCAGGTGGTTTCGGCTTGAATGGTAACTGGAAAGGATTGGACTTCAACATTTTCCTCAACTACTCATTGGGCAACAAGATTGTCAATGCTACCAAGCTCCGTTCAAGCTTCTACAGCGGTTCGTCTAAACAATGGAACGTAAACAGCAACTTCGCATTAGCTAACCGATACACTTGGATTGACCCTGCTACAGGCAACAACTTGCTAAGCAGTGCATCAATCAAAGAATTGGGAGCTGAAGCCACTACTGCTCGCCTAAACGAGCTGAACAGCAATGCTTCTACATGGAATCCGGCGGGTTCTACTGTAATGCCGCTTATAGACTGGGCATTGGAAGACGGTTCTTTCCTTCGTCTGAACAACGTTACAATCGGTTATACACTCCCAAAAGCATGGGTAAACAAACTATTCTTGAAGAATGTCCGCATCTATGTAACAGGCTATAACCTGTATTGCTTCACCAAATATACCGGCATCGATCCGGAAGTGGACTGCTGTACATCTACCCCAATGACTCCGGGTATCGACTATGCAGCTTATCCGAAGAGCCGTTCATTTGTTGGCGGTATTAACATTACATTCTAATCAATATAATAAGGTATAAAAGAACATGAAAAATATAGCTAAATTCATTTTAGGAATTGGATTGGTATCACTGACTGCTTCCTGCTCCGATTTTCTGGATCAAAGTTCTCCTTCAGAAATGACCGACCCCTTTCAGAAAGAAAGTGATGCACAAAAAGTATTGAATAAAGTATATGCCGGACTGACTGTTGACAACACTTACGGCTGTCGCCTTCCGATTAACTTCTGTACAAACTCAGATATCGAATTGGTAGATGCCTACAAGACAGATGCCGAAACACACTCAAACAACGAACGTGGTGCGTGCAACTACAATGCAACATCAGGATGGGATAAACTCGACAAGAACTGGTCGGCCATGTATGAAATTGCAGAAAATGCTACAACTGTCATCGAAGGTGTCAATCACAGTAGCTTGTTGGAGACTGGAAGCAAAACGGAAATAGCAAAGATGAGACGTTACAAAGCCGAAGCCATCACACTTCGTGCCATGATTTACTACGACTTGATTAAAAATTATGGTGACATCCCTGTCAAATGGGAAACGACACAGCCTGACGGCTCAAATATGTATGTTGCCAAAAGCGACCGCGATGAAATCATGGAATGTCTTTTGAACGAGCTGAAAGAAGAAGCCATACCTTATCTGCCATGGATTGGTGAAGAAGGGTATACTGCCGAACACATCACCAAAGGTTTTGCTCACGGTCTGGCTGCCCGCATTGCCTTGTCGTATGCCGGATATTCTATCCGCGAAACTGCGAAAGAAGGATATGAAACATTGGCTAAACATAGCGATGAAATATATCCTACCCAACGTCCATCTGCAGAAAAACGTGCTGCACTTTACCAGATTGCATTGGACCACACTACTGCCATTATCAACAATGGCGCACACCAGTTGAACCCTTCGTTCGATGGTCTTTGGACTGCTAATAACACACTCCAAGCAGACCCATACAATGAAAACTTGTTCGAAGTAGCCCACGGTCTGAACTATTCGGGTGAAATGGGCTATACTGTCGGAGTACGTATCAATGGTTCAAGCAGTCGTTTTGGTGTAAAAGGCAACTCCAGTGGTAAAGTTAAACTGACTGCTATGCACTTCATGTCGTACAATCGCAACGACGAACGCCGTGACGTAACCTGTGCTCCTTTCGAAATCAAAGAGAGTACAGAAATAAGTGGCAAAACAGAAGAAGCAATGCAAAAAAACTCTCCATTCAGTCTTTATGTTGGTAAATGGGATGTAAGAAAGATGGAGAAAAACAGTGCATGGCTAAATACAGTACAAGCATCAACCGACAAGGTAGGATACGGTATCAACTGGATTGTAATGCGCTATGCCGACGTATTATTAATGTATGCAGAATCATTGTATGAGCTGAAGCAAGATGCAAATGTTGCCGGCCCGGCCAACAGCGGTCTCACTGCATTAGAAGCCTTGAAGCAAGTACACAACCGTGCTTTCGCCAACAAGACATTGGCAGAAACAGAAGTAGACAACTACATAAGCAAGGTCGGATTCTTTGAAACACTAGTACAAGAACGTGCTTGGGAATTTGCCGGAGAAGGTATCCGTAAGTACGACCTTATCCGTTGGGGGTTGCTTTACGAAAAAGCCATCACCGAATTTGCAAAAGAATATAACAGCCTCAATGCAGGTGTCAAGAACAAATTCAGTGGTGAGCGCGCTCCCGAAACTCTATACTACAAGCTCACCAAAGATGCAAACGGAAATATCATCATCGACCCAAGCAGTGTATGTTGGTATGTAAGCGATGCACCGGCTGATGAAACCGGATATGAAAAAGTGGATTGGTGGACTAAAGACGACAAAGGAAAGAATGCAAGTTATCTGACTTTCATCAGTTCCGGACTCAACGGAAAAGAGAGCGGAGTGGTAGGACGCCACCTCTTGCCACTGGGTAGCACCTCCATCAGTGACTCAAAAGGTACTTTATCCAATTCATACGGCTATTAATCAAACCAAAGAAATCAACGTTTTATGAAAACAAAGAATCTGAAAAATATATTTCTGCTAGGAGCGTCCATGCTCCTAGCCGGATGGAGCGTAGCATCGTGCGACGACTCAAACGACTGGACAGTGGATGCAACACACGACCGTCTGTTCCGCACTAGCAGCCTCGCTGTAGAAGGAGGCTTGTCTGACGCAACTGTCGAATTCAAAAAATCGCCTAAGGCCGACTATTATGTTATAGAGGTCAGCACCGATAGTTTGTATGACGAAATTGCTATGGGTGGAGAAAATGCTTTGGTCTTCGGTGAAGATAAGAGCATCAAGGCTTCTCCCTATGTACTGACCAACCTGCAAAAAGACACTAAATATTATATTCGCATCAAATCGGCTGATGAAAGTGGAAATGAATCTAAATGGGCGTATACAGAAAAACGCTATTTCAAGACACTGAAAGAACAGATTGTAACCGATTTTGTTAAAACTGAAAATTCAATGACATTCAGTTGGACTCCCGGACATACTCTTACGACGATACGAGTAGAGACCCACAACTCGGAAGAAGAAATCACCAATACCCGCGACATTGACATCAGTCAAAATCAGGAAGTATTGACCAACTGCACTTATACAGTGACCGGTTTGGCTCCACTTACCCACTACACCGTATACTTGCTGAATGGAGAAGACATCAAAGGATATGTAGAATTCCAGACCAATGCCGGTGCATCGGAAGCTGACAAGACCATCGAAATCAGTGCCGAGAATCCGCTCACTCAAAAACTGATTGAC
Organism: Bacteroides sp.; assembly: GCA_019417975.1. GTDB lineage: Bacteria > Bacteroidota > Bacteroidia > Bacteroidales > Bacteroidaceae > DYCT01. The sequence continues at coordinate 1,309 of DYCT01000080.1, read as the reverse complement.
GACTTTGTACTTGAAGCAGGTGTAAGCGAAAGCAATCGAAAAACACTGACCATCACATTCCCTGCCGACGGTGAATGGTATGTACATAAAATAAACGACGAGACCGGTGAGATGACCAACGAAGCTGCCAACCTGCAAATTCCGAACGGACTTTCTGTAAACTTCTACGGAAAAGGTGGCGGTGCCAAACCTATCGTACACATCGGTTCATTAAGCGATAGTGGCGATGCCGGTACTACCAGTTTGAAATTGCCGGGTACACACGAAACCATTACGTTCTACAATATCGTACTCGATGGTACCATTTATGGAACAAGTCTCAAGGTCGGTTCTGTATTGGATACTGAAGGATGCAGCGTCGGCACATTCTCATTCGACGATTGCGAAATACGAAACTATACCCGCTGTTTGGTACGTCTGAAAGCTGCTGCATGTATGATAAACGAAGTAAAGGTATCCAACTCATTGGCATATAATATCGGTGGAGACAATTACAGCTTCATGCAAGTAAAAAAGGGTGAAGGAACTATCACCAACATCACATTCAGCAACTCTACCTTCTACAATTTCATTGCACCTATGAAGAGCTTCATGCAGTTCGAAAACAGTGAAACCATCGGCGAAATCAATGTAACAAACTGTACGCTCTACAAGTTGGTTAACGAAGGCCAATACTTCATCGACTTCAAAGACGGAGGAAGCACTGTAAATGTGACCAGCACCATTGTCAGCAACACACTGGGTGCAGCCAAAGGCGGACGAAACAAGAAAGGTGTAACCAACGTAGTGAATTCTTATAAGACCAACGACTGGGATCAGAGTAAGGGTAATGCAATCGATGGCTTTACCGATTACGAAGGTTCGGCTAAGTCATTGTTCAAATCACCAGACAAAGGTGACTTCACCATTCAGGACATCCTCTTCGAAGGATTCAACAAAGCCGGTGACCCACGCTGGTTTACCGCGGAATAAAAAACACATCACATGCCATATCATGGGAGGGGAACACAGCAATGGGTTTCCCTCCCAATCTTTTACACCATCCACGATTGTCATTTTGAAATTAAAAAGATTATTCTAAAAACAAAAGAGAATAAATAATATTGTTTCACAGAGCATCTTTCCATTTAAAAAACATTTCGGTTAGGTATATTTCTTCATATTTATGCATATATATTCACTCATTCTGAATATTTATACAAAATATTGGGGTAAAAAAGCCTTGTCTCGGGTCAGCAAAAAGTACGATTTCGAGCCAAGTATCTTAGGTTACTTTTCCAGGTATCTTAAGATACTTCGCCAAGTATCC
>DYCT01000008.1 GCA_019417975.1 Bacteroides sp. | reverse complement strand
GTCCTAAACTCCCTGTACTTTTCGTTGCATTTTCCTTGCTTACGTTAGCAGTGCCTTTCTTAGGGTATTATTTTGCACGTTCATACCGTAACAGCGTATGTGGAGGAGTAATCAGTTTTAGCCAAGCCTGGGCATTCACCCTCTTTATGTATATGTATGCAGCTCTGCTGACTGCTGTAGCACATTACATTTATTTTCAATTTATCGGCACTGACAGTCTGATACTTTATTATACAGAACAAGTCATCAACCCGCTTTTGGCTTCGGGAAATGCCGAGCAAGCAGCCGTAGGCGAGCAACTGAGCAAAATCATCCAGACATTTCAGCAAACAGACATCCCTGCCATCAGAATTACCATGCAGTTTGTCTCTCAAAATGTTTTCTATTGCAGCATCATCGCCATCCCCATAGCGCTTGTTGTAAAAAGAAACATCATCTTCCGGCATCCTACATCCACTGATGATGCTCCAACCAACCATTAAAAAATACAATAATATGGATATATCAGTAGTCGTACCTTTATATAATGAAGAAGAATCAATCCCGGAACTATACGGTTGGATTGAGCGCGTAATGACCGCACATCATTTCTCATACGAAGTACTTTTCGTTAACGATGGAAGTACAGACCGCTCGTGGGAAATCATTGAGAAGTTGGCAACCCAACATCCTTGCGTAAAAGGCATCAAATTCAGACGAAACTATGGCAAATCGCCTGCCCTTTATTGCGGATTCGAACGTGCACAAGGCGATGTAGTTATTACCATGGACGCTGACTTGCAAGACAGCCCGGATGAAATTCCGGAACTGTATCGCATGATTACCGAAGGAGGCTACGACCTAGTTTCTGGTTGGAAACAAAAACGTTACGACCCACTGTCGAAAACCATTCCGACCAAACTGTTTAATGCCACTGCCCGCAAAGTATCGGGCATCAAAAACCTGCACGATTTCAACTGTGGACTGAAAGCTTATCGACGCGAAGTAGTGAAAAACATCGAAGTATATGGCGAAATGCACCGCTACATCCCTTATTTAGCCAAAAACGCAGGATTTACTAAGATTGGAGAAAAAGTAGTGCACCACCAAGCCCGCAAGTTTGGAAAGACCAAATTCGGAGGCCTAAACCGTTTCTTCAACGGCTATTTGGACTTGATTTCCCTTTGGTTCCTTTCGAAATTTGGAGTAAAGCCCATGCACATCTTCGGCTTCTTAGGTTCCCTGATGTTTATCATCGGATTTATTTCCATCATTGTGGTAGGTGCCAGCAAACTGTATGCCCTATACCACAACCTGCCCTACATCTTAGTCACCGACTCTCCTTATTTCTACCTGTCGCTAACCATGATGCTATTGGGTACCCAACTGTTTCTGGCCGGATTTATCGGAGAACTAATCGCTCGAAATTCGCCAGAAAGAAACAAATACAAAATAGAAAAGGAGCTGTAATAAAATGTGTAACAAGACCCAATCATCTTTCCGCCTCATACTGCAAGGACTGCTGTTCATCGGCTTGCTTGTATGCAGTTTGCTTGCAGGCTCTTGTTCCGGGAGCGACTGTTCATTGGGTGGTGAGCCGATGCTACGTTTCACCTTTATCAATAGTCGAACACATGCACCTGTCAAACTATTCGATTCATTAAGTGTCACCGCCTTAGGCACAGATACCATCTTGATAAACCGCGACAAGCATATCGATCATATCAGTCTACCTTTAAGCTACACCGCCCCGCAGACCACTTTTGTATTACACTACAGCCGGCTTCTGCAAGACACTATCCGCCTGGCACACGAAAACAGTCCGCACTTCATTTCTACCGACTGCGGCATCGCCATGTTTCACAAGCTGACGAACATAACCTATACCCAAATACTTATCGACTCCATCCGTCTGGTAAACTCCGACGTCAACGATTATGAGAAAGAAAATTATCGTATTTATTATACTCCTGACAAGTAGTCTGCCACTTTTATTACAAGCACAGCCTGCCGCAAAGAAGTCCGCCTCTCCAAACATAGAAATAAAGAATGGCAAAGTGGACGGGCTTGATGTGCCTACCTACAACGGTCTGTCCCTTGGAGTCGACCTCTTCGGTATCGGCAATAAACTGTTTGGTGGAGACTATATCAGCTCTGAGTTAAGCCTCAATGCTAACTTCAAGAATCGCTATTTTCCGGTTATAGAAATAGGATACGGTCATATTGACATGACCGACGACAACTACAACATCCACTACAAAAGTGCAGCACCTTTTGCGCGCATCGGCCTTGACTATAACACAATGGCTAAAAAGATGCAAGTAGGCTACCTTACGGTAGGTCTGCGCTATGGCTTTACAGCGTTCAATTACGATGTAAGTTCACCCGATTTGAAAGACCCCATTTGGCAAGGGACACTCCCCTATGAACACACAGGCATCCACTCCACTGCTCATTGGCTGGAAGCAGTAGCAGCTATCAACGTAAAGATAGCAGGCTCTTTTCACATGGGATGGTCTGTCCGATACAAAGCCCGCTTCAATGCTAAAAAAGACCGATATGCCACTCCCGAATACCTTCCCGGCTTCGGGAAAAACAAGTCCGGCATTTTTGGATTTACCTACAACCTTATCTATAAACTTCCTTTCTAACACAAAAAAGTAATGGGAACAATTGAAGTATGGTTGATAGCTGTCGGCTTGGCTATGGATTGCTTGGCTGTATCAATAACAAGCGGTGTTTTCTTAAAAAGAATCCATTGGCCCACCATTGCCCGCATGGCTTTCTCTTTTGGATTCTTCCAAGGCTTCATGCCCTTCATCGGTTGGTTAGGAGCTAGTCGATTCAGTCAACAGATACAAGACATCGACCACTGGATAGCGTTTGTCATCCTGGCTTTCTTAGGAGGTAAAATGATTATCGAAAGTTTCAAGAATCAAGAAGAGAAACAGGAATTCAATCCCTCAAATCCCAAAGTCGTACTTGCCCTATCCATCGCTACAAGTATCGATGCTTTAGCTATCGGAGTCACCTTTGCCTTTTTAGACATGACCTCCATTTCTCAAATTCTTCTCCCGATAGGCATCATCGGCATTGTATCTTTCATCATGTCGATAGCCGGCTTTGTTTTCGGCACCCATTTCGGAAGCAAATACAACCTGCGGATGGAGTTATGGGGTGGCATCATCCTTACACTCATCGGCATCAAAATACTTATCGAGCATTTATTTTTCAACTAACATATACCATCCAACTATGAATAAGAAAAAGTTTTGGGCACAAATTGTATTTTTAGTTTTCCTCATTGCCGGCTCTTGGTTTGCTCTACAACGACAAGCTCCCTTTCAGCAAAACGAAGGAAAAATATTCGGTACCATCTACCATATTAAATACCAATCGAAGAACGACTTAAAAGCCGAAATCGTAACGGAGTTGCTGAAAGTAGATGCTTCACTCTCACCTTTCAACAAGCAATCGGTCATCACCGCCATCAATCAGAATCAGGAAATAGAGGCCGACACCTTATTTCGAACCGTATTCCGACAAGCAGAAAAAATCTCCCAACAGACAGAAGGGGCTTTCGACATCACGGTTGCCCCACTGGTCAACGCATGGGGATTCGGTTTCAAGACCAACGCATTCCCCGATTCAAACAAGATAGACAGTCTAAAACAATTTATAGGCTACACACTGGTTGCACTAAAAAATGGGCATATTGTAAAGAAAGACCCGAGAATAATGCTCGACTGTAGTTCTATCGCCAAAGGATATGGATGCGACCGTGTGGCTGCCCTATTAGACCGCAAAGGCATAACCAACTACATGATTGAGATAGGAGGAGAAATCGTCGTAAAAGGCAAAAATCCCCAAAACAGTGCTTGGAGCATTGGTATCAGCAAACCGACAGACGATTCTTTGGCGGTAAACCAGGAGTTACAAACCATCTTACAGCTGTCAGACATCGCCATGGCTACTTCGGGCAACTACCGCAACTTCTACTACAAGGATGGAAAGAAATATGCCCATACCATCAATCCGCATACTGGCTATCCTGTCCAGCACAGCCTGCTCTCGGCTACCGTATTGGCCCCCGACTGCATGACAGCCGATGCGTATGCCACTTCTTTCATGGTAATGGGCTTGGAAAAAGCGAAAAAGTTGGTCGAATCGCAAGCCGACTTAGATGCTTATTTCATCTATACAGACGATGAGGGTCGCTTGCAAACTTGGTCGACCGAAGGCATGAAAAGCCGTATTCTAAAACCCTAACGCCCGTCATCAGCAGTATCTACATAAAGGTATGAGGACGTATCTAAACTCATTTTTTGAGAAGACGAACTTTTAACATGAAGCAAAAATGCCCTAAAAGAGTGGTCGTATCACTACTTAAAAACAGAGTTTGATACAACCCTTTCAAATGTTAGGACTGCCCAACTGCTACATCTTAGAGTAGTCATTTTATTACAGGCATACCTTCATAGGAAGAGGGGCATATCAACAAGTCGTAAGACTCTTGATACACCCCTCTTTCTTATATTTCAATCCCGATAACTCGAATTACTTGGCAAAGCTTACAGCGCGAGTTTCACGAATCACTGTAATCTTAACCTGACCCGGATAAGTCATTTCATCCTGAATTTTCTTCGCTATTTCTGCCGACAGGTTTTCAGTCTGCTTATCGTCAATCTTATCAGCACCGACGATTACGCGCAACTCACGACCGGCTTGGATAGCATAAGTCTTTGTCACGCCCGGATAAGACATAGCCAATTGTTCCAAATCATTCAAACGCTTAATGTAAGCCTCAACGATTTCACGACGAGCACCCGGACGAGCACCAGAAATAGCATCGCAGACCTGTACGATAGGAGCCAAAAGGCTGGTCATCTCAACCTCATCGTGGTGTGCACCGATAGCATTGCAAATATCCGGTTTTTCCTTATACTTCTCAGCCAGTTTCATACCCAGTACTGCGTGTGGCAATTCCGGTTCTTCATCGGGCACCTTACCTATATCATGCAACAATCCGGCACGTTTTGCTTTTTTCGGGTTCAAGCCAAGCTCCGAAGCCATCACCGCACACAAGTTAGCTGTTTCGCGTGCGTGCTGCAACAAGTTCTGTCCGTAGCTCGAACGATATTTCATCTTACCGATGATACGGATAAGTTCCGGATGCAATCCATGAACGCCCAAGTCAATCGTCGTACGTTTACCGGTCTCGATAATTTCCTCTTCCACTTGCTTGCGCACCTTTGCTACCACTTCTTCAATACGAGCCGGATGAATACGTCCATCGGTAACAAGTTGATGAAGCGCCAGGCGAGCAATCTCACGGCGAACAGGGTCAAATGCAGAAAGCACAATTGCTTCGGGTGTATCGTCCACCACGATTTCCACTCCGGTAGCAGCTTCCAATGCACGAATATTACGTCCTTCACGACCGATGATGCGTCCTTTTATTTCGTCCGATTCGATATGGAATACCGTAACCGAATTTTCAATAGCCGTTTCAGTAGCCACTCGTTGGATAGACTGTATTACAATCTTCTTAGCCTCTTTGTTGGCAGTCAGTTTGGCATCATCTATGATATCATTGATATACAAAGCGGCTTGTGCTTTGGCTTCTTCTTTCAAAGACTCCACCAAGCGTTCTTTAGCTTCCTCTGCCGAAAGGCCTGAGATAGCTTCCAGTTTCTCACGTTCCTGCATCTGCAACTTTTCCAATTCGTCTTTTCTCTTTTCCACAACCGATAGTTGCATATCCAGATTCTCCTTGAACGATTCCACTTCTGCACGTTTCCGCTGCACTTCTTCTTGCTTTTGCGACAAGAATATTTCGCGTTGCTTCAACTTATTTTCTGCCTGCTGAATCTTCTGATTCCGCACAGCCACTTCTTTTTCCAAATCAGCTTTCTTGTTCAAGAACTTTTCTTTTACTTCCAGCAATTTGTTTTTCTTAATCACTTCTGCCTCTGCCTCTGCCTCTTTCAGGATAGCTTCACGCTTCGATTTCAGCAAATACCTGAAAACAAAAGTGGCAGCCAACGCCCCTACAAGCAGACAAGCAATTGATACTACTATACTCAATGTCAAACTCATTGTAACTAAATTTAATATAAATAAAAAGCGCACTACTTTCCTCTCGGGCTTACCCAAAAGATAAAATAGTGCGCGAAATTGTCTTTTTCACAGTTCTTATAGTCACTCTTCACACATAAACTCGTCCAATGTTTTATTAAACTCTTCAAGTTTATCTATAAAAGGCTTTATATCATTTCTGTCTTTCCCTTCCAACCATTTGAAACAGAAGTCATAGGCTATCATCGCCAAGTACTTCTCTTTTGTAAGGTTTGGGAAAGTAGTCTGATACGTACTCAAACTATTATTCACCAACCGAACAGCCTCTCTTGTCAGTTCCTCTTCTTTCCCTCCAAGCGTCACCCAATAAGGAAACTCAAAATCGGCAATCGTTAATATCGTTCTTCTCTTTATATCGTCCATACATCTTTTATTATCATTCATTCAATAAAGCGATGCATTTATCGACTTCGCGCACCAATCTGGATAACCGTTGCCTTGTATCTTTCAATTCATTGTCATTGGCACTAATTATCCTTGCCTGTTTTAAATTGGTATAGTTGTCTTTCAACACAAGACACTCGTCCTGAACTTTCAAGATTTCCTTCTCTTTCTCAGCTAAAAGCTGAACAAGACGTTGGTTTTCCTTTTTCAGATTACGATACAAATACATCAAATGCTGCATCTTTCCTTCAAAGCTACCCAACAACTTTCTTTCCTCTTCAGTCATCTTATACCAAAATTGTACACAAATATAGTATTTTGTTATATAACACAAAAATTTCCAGCTTTTTTTTCCATTATATTCAACTATTTTCCGTAACGAACCAGACTTCTCCATCCCCATCCCGGTTTATTCTTTCCCAAAGACATTTTACACCTATATATAAAGAAAGGTGCCACCTCACGGCAGCACCTTTCTTCACAATTCAATAAAAACTTTTATCAATGAACAACCTTTACGAATCGTTTGGTTATGTTCGAGCTATCATTATGCAAATTGAGGAAGTAAACGCCTTCCGGTAAGTTAGCAACAGACACTTTGGTGTTTCCGTTGTTTCCTTCGGTTCTGAAAACACAAAAACCAGCAGCGTTCATGATTTCAATCGCATATTCGTCCATATCCGTACGGATATTCAACCAGTCAACAGCCGGGATTGGGAATACCTTCACCTCTGCCATCGGAGCTGTTTCAATCGATACGGCATCTTCATTGATGCTAAACGGAATACGCATAAACTGAATCTTACCTTTCTGCTTAGCACTGACGATAACATGACTGCTTTCCTGGTCTTTCACACCAACAAGTTCCAACTTGTCCTCGTTGATGGCAGCTGTTGCTATCGTATTGTCGCAACTGTCAGTGATTGCATATTCCACAGTCGAGCCGTCATTTTCAACAGTAAACAGTGTGCTAAGATTAATCGATTTTGTCAAAGAAGTTCCGATATGTTGTTCCTCTGCATCGGCAATTTCTCTTGCACCACCGAAATCATCAAGACAGAAATAAGTCGGAGTGGTAAGTCCGTAAGCATTTCTCTTGGTTCCTTCGAATGCAAACTTAAAGTTCTTCACCTTACCAAGACTGCGCAAGTCTACCCATTGCCAAGTATCCAAATAGAAATGGTCGAGGGTGTTGTCCGAGCGATAGTCTGCCAAGTAGTAATCCATAGATACGGTCGAGCCATCAGATTTCTCTGCATTGATAATCAGTTTCAGGTAGTCGCCTTGTCCGAATCCTGTAGCCGGTTTCGACATACCGTCTCCGTTCACAATCGCATCAACTGTATATGCCGAGTTTGTTATATAGAATCCGGGAACAGTATCGCCTTCAACACGATTGTTGCTAACTTCTATCGCATATGTAGATCCGAATTCCGGAGCAAATGCAATACCATAGTTGGTCGAATTGTGTCCATGACCCACTGCCGATTTGTATTGGTCTTTCAAACCTGCAAACTCTACAGAAGTCTGATTGGAAATACCAAATCCGCCCCACCAAGTAGCTGTATGGTGATTGGTATCGAAGATAAAGGAACCACTGATAAACTGAGAGTCGGTACCCGGATGCGTATAGTCGCTGTCATCCTCGCCAAGACCGTTATAATAGCTTTCCGGAGCAAGATAGTTATCTTCAAATGTAGCAGCATGAAGAGTACCGGCTACGATGACTGTTACCCTTGCGGTCTGCACATTACCCCAAGCATCTGTTACGGTTACATCATAAATGCCCGAGTGGTTCGGCTGTTCGATGGTACATTCGGCTGTAGTAGCCACAACAGTAGTCATCGCATCGGTCCATGCGTAAGAGAACGGCACTACGCCACCGGTTGCTGTTACAGAGAATACTGCATTTTCACCTGCAGCGACAGATACTTCTTCCGAAGATGCCTGAACAGCCAAAGGAAGCGGTTCACCGCTAAAGTTGTCGATGAATGTATTACCGGTTGTTTCGAACTCGATGGTTGTAACATATCCTTTATCTTTCAAGTTAATGAATAACCATTCGTTTTCAGTAGCCGAAAGCGTATAAACATTCTTCACTTTCTCGGCATCGAATACATTGAGTGTAACAGGACTGTCGGATTTCATAAAGAAACCTGTCAGAATCAGACCGGCATCCGTATTGGTCAGTTTGACTGTTGCGCCGTTACCCACTTTGGCCACCTTTTCACCACCCACTACAGCATCGTCTACTGTTTCGATTGTAAAGTTTGCAAATGAAGCAGTTCCATCGGCAAAACCATCGTCGGTTATTTCCACGTCTTCGAAAGTAGAGACCTGAGTCGGGTCGAATGTCGTTGTAAACACATCCGAAACGAGTACATCAGAGTCGATACCGTTAAGACTCATCAAGACTGAATAGAGTTTATAGTCTGTCTGGCGAGAGAGGTCGGTCAGCTTAAGTGAGTACACCTTACCTTTTCTCAATTCGATAGCCTCTGTTGACTCGATTACTTCGTTGTATTCAGGAGCCGGTTCAGATGCTTTACGAACCAAAGTAAACACGCGAGCATTGAGGGTTGTCTTCAACTCGGCAACAGCAGAAGAATTGCTGATACCGCCAAACATCGGATAGCCTTCGGCATATGCAGGAGCTTCTTCGCTTGTATTAAACTCATACGCACCTATTGTCGGTTTGGAAGCGTCTCTGGCCACACCGTCCTTGTCGGTCTTGACATAATCAAGTGGAAGTCCGTTTTGCAGATTACCTGCCATTATCGGCGACAAGATTGTTGAGGTATAGAAAGTAGTCACCTCATTGTAACTGTCTTTTTCTTGCGATTTAGCAGTCCATTCTTCAAACGTAGCAAACGTTGTCGGGTTCGACTTGGCAAAGTTTTCACCGTTGGTATATACGGCATTGTTTGAGAATGTCACTCCTTCAATGCAGTCGTCTTTATAGAAGCGATAAACGAAACCACCTTCAGTATTGACTAAGATGTTGTTTACAACCGTCACATTAGTAGTTGTATTGTTCAGCCACAAAGCGACACCGTATGCAGAGGTTGTTTCACTTCCGCTCATCAAGACTGTATTGTTAGCAATGTCTACATTAGAAGAAGCAGACGACAACTTGATACCGGCAGAAGTTTTATCCTTGCAGACAACTGCTACTTCGTTGTTGATAATTCTACCCGGTTTATCGGCTGTACCTGCTATTCCACGGATATTTACAGCGGTTGCATCTTTTTCAGTAGCCAGATAGACAGAGTTACCTTCGAATACAAAGTTTTCGGAAGTCTCAACATCAACACCATAGAATCCGGATTTTGTAGTAGTCGTATTTTCGATAACATTATTACGCATCACCATATCGCGTTCTTTAGAAGCTGAATAGAATGCTTTTGAGCCTTGGTTACGGAAAGTATTGTTTTCAATCACTGCACCTTTCTGCTTCGGGAGCTTGACAAACGAAGTTCCTTGGATAACAACACCGATATAACCACCTTCAATCAAACAATTCTTAATCGTAGGATAGTCGTTGTTACAGTTGGCAATATTCTTGGCATATTGGTTAATCAGTCGGATATCTGCATTAGACGATGCTGATTCAGAGCGCTCTGTATAAATGCGACAGTTATCAACAGTCGTATGGCGACTCTGATTGCGATAATGGATAACAGATGGATAGTTCAAATCGGTAGTTGTTACTGTAACGCCCTTGAGGGTGAAGTAGTCGACACCATCGAATGTGAAGACTCCATATTCTTCGTTCATTTTGTCATCCGAATAAGGAGGTTCAATATAATAATTGTCGTAGATGACTACATCATCTCTGTTTCCGCTTTCCGATTGAAGTGTAATCGTATTGACAGCAGATGCACCCGGTATTTCCGGAACTTTCACTACCTCGTTGTAAACACCCTTCTTGATATTGATAATCACAGCACCATCAATACCACCTTTTATAGCATTGATAGCCGACTGGATGGTGGTATATTCGCAACCTTCACCCACAGTAAGAGTTCCACTGAAACCTTTCTGTACAGTAGTTTCGGCAACAACCTGTTGAGCCGGATTGAAATCGGAACCGGACACTGTCACTTTGGCAAGCGACATCTTGATATTCTTGAGCAATTCGGCAGTCGAAGATACATTATAAGTCAACCAGAAATGATAGGTTCCGGCTGCAGTTATCTTGTATGAACCCTGAAGAGTGGTGTAAGGAGCAGCAGTTACTTCCATCACCTTATCGACCGGAGTAAATGTAGTTTCAACACCCGTTGTAAAGGCCGCTACACCGGCAAGATATGCATCAGGAGTCTCTTCTGTCGACAGTTCAATAGCAGACAAATCCAGTTCGTTTTTGTCACCAACCACTGTAATGGCAATGTCGAGCATCGCTACATCGGTCATACCGCGCATCACTTGTTCGGGAGCAACGGCTGTAGCTGTCACTTCAGATACAGATAATGGTATCAGTTCATACTGACACACCTCGATTTCCCATCCGTCCGAAGCATACGAGTAAGAAGGAGATTTAAACTTAACAGTCAGTTTACCATCAGCCGACTTCGAAACGACATCGGCGGGCAATGTTCCCTGCGATTGATATTTCACGTCTTCTTTTTTGGCTACAGCGCCTCCGTAGTAGATAAACATTGCATCGTAATTGCCATTCGGTTTCCACTGTTTGAAAATCATCTTGATAACCTTGCCCTCGTCTTTCGGAGCGAAAGTGACTGTACCTTCAAAGTTTTTCGGAGTTTTTCCGTCAGGACCGCCCACGTCGTAGAACATCAAAGAGTTGTCGCCAATAAGGATTTCTCCGTTATTGCCACTTTGCAACAAGAACAAGTTTTTGATGGTACCGAACCCTTCCGGGTCACCCTGGTTTTCTTCAGGAGTAAGAGTCTGCACATCGGTTTTTACAGAAACCAAAGCTGCGTCTATCTGTGTATCGACAGAAGCATCGTCGCTGATGTCATAAGTAACGATAAAATGATTGTCGCCTTCATCCAAACGGATGGGTTCTTCCGGTTTGAATGTCACACTTGTTTCAGTAGAAACAATCGCAGTAGTTGCTACCTTAGCGCCCTGGTTCTTATCAGTTTTAGCACCACTATAATATAGGTAAGCGTTTTCGATTGCAGTCTGTGCGCCCTTCAAGTTGATAGTCACTTCACTTACTTTGGGTGCATCAAGGTCGCCTTCGGTTTTGATGTTAAATCCGATGATTTCTTTGTCTTTGCTACCGATTTTAACCGTTCCTTCTACCAATTGTGAAGCAGTAACACTATTCACTGTCATCGGCTTCGACTTGTATTCGCGAACCTCAGCCGTCCATCCTTTATCGGTGTACGATGAAGAAGTGGTTTTAGCATTGAACACAACAGTCAAAGCGCCATCGGCCGATTTAGAACGCAAGATGCGACCGGGACCTTTTCCCTTATCGTCGATACTTGTCAATGACCAAAGGAGTTCTCCCGACGTTCCTTTACCGCTATAAACTTCAAACTTCGCCTTAGCTCCATAAGAAGAATTCGTGTAATAAAGCGCAAAGCTCTGGATGTCGAGTTCGATAATCATACCTTCTGTTCCCGGGATAAAGGTTGTCACTTGCTCACCGTTTACAGGGTTGTATCCGTTGTAGCTCGACGATGGGTTCTTTTCGCTTGTAAATTTCCAAGTACCGTAAACCGTTTTTTCTACGGTACCTACCTTAGACACTACAGTATTTTCAATAGTCAGTTCACCGGCAGGATTACCATTTTCCACCGCTGTTTCCTTACCGGACAATGTGACAGACTGAAGAGCGGCATCCGCTTTTTGTCCGTTAAGCACTGTCGATGCAATGTCGTAAGTCACCCAGAAATAGTTATCGCCTTCGAGTAGGCTTACCGGCTCAAGAGCATCGATGGTATAAGCATCGGCTGTAACCGCTACTCCTCCTACCTTTTTAGCCGAAGAGAATTTGTTAGAACGTCCGGTATAATAAATTGCAGCTTTCGATACTTGCTCGAAGGTAACGTTTGTAGTCAGCTTGAACTGAGAAGCCAGCAGTGCCGGTTCTGTATCAGCAGTACGGATATTAAACGACAGCACAGGTACATCTGTATCGCCTGCACAAGCCTTTTTATCGCTTTCTTGAGTAGCGGTTATCGCTTCGACCGTCATCGCAGATGGAGTAAACTGAGAGACAACAGCTTCGAAACCATCCTTAGGATAGCCGGTATCGCAAGTCAGACTAACAGTCAACGCACCGTCGGCAGCTGTAGAACGAACACGTTCCGGAGCATTGTTATGGATGCGGCAAATCAAGTTTTCGGGTTTGGCTTCCGCTCCATTATACACATTCAAGATTTCATTTTTGTTCGAACTTTCAAAGAGGTTGACCGATTTAAAATCAATCATGACCTTCATGCCCGGAGTTTCCGGCTTGAAAGTTGTTTTTCCCACAAAATTCTCAGAAATCTTACCATCCTTACCACCATCGTCGAAGAACATCACTTGGTTGTCGCCTACTGTATATGATGTAGCACCCGGCTGCATCAGCACCATGTAAGGCAAAGCAATGTCGACAGGTTGCGCCTTTACGAAACCGGCAAAGTCATCGGCCGATTCAGATGTTTTGATGCCGGCTACATCCACTTTCACCTTAGCTTCGAACGCAGCCTCCGGCAAAATATCGCCGGCAATCGTAAAGGCATTTCTGCCATCTTTCAATGGCTCTGCCAACGTAAACTTGTATATACTGCCTTCATTCGAAACGGTTGCAGCAAGTGGTTTCTCGATTTTAAACTCCTCTTGCAAACCCGAATAGAGTTTCAACTGAGAGGGTTCTACCACACCTTCGTTGACCGGAAGAGTAAAGGACACCTCCGTAAGATTCAATGGATTCAGAATACCGGAAGCATCGACATAAAGTCCGGCAAAGGCAACACCCTTCTTTGCTGTAGGAGCAGCCAATACCTTTGTATTGTCGCCACCGGCAGCAGCGATACTCATGTCGCTGACTTTTATTGTTTTCACATGAGCCACCCAGCCATCACACTTCTTTGCATAACGGAAGATACAGCCCACTGACAGGCTACCATCGGGAGCTGTAGAAACAAACGTCTTGTCGGTATATTCTCCATCCAGTTTTTCCAAAATATCACCATCAGGAAGCTTTGAGTTAGAGGTAACTCCATCAGTTGTTTCCGGATAAACGAATTCGTTATTCGGGTCTACTTCTCCATTATATACATTTGCGAAACCAAAATAAGATCCGAAATCGGAACACAAATCAAAAGTATCGAAAACGATTTGAATAGCCGTACCCGGTTCAGCCGGCTTGAATACGATTGTAGCAAGCGTGTTGAATGAGTTCATAGATGCGAAGCCTTTCGTTCCCATGTAGTCATAGAACAGCATCTCTTCCGAAACAGTCACTACTTGCTTTCCCCAACGAGGCATCAATACCTCTTTCATTGTCTGTGCATAAGCGCCCATTGTTCCCCACAGTGTAAAGAACAACATCACAAGCATCAGAAAACGCGATTTTTGTTTCATAAGCATGTTTATTAAGTTATACAATAAATTAATTTTCAATTCTTCATTGATTAACTTCCATGCTTCATTCCGACGAATAGGGATATTGCGGCCTTCCAACAGCGCTATCCGGGTCCCCCCGAATAAGTAAAAAAAATAGCAACAATACCTCTTACCCTCTGCTTTAACTCCCGAAAGCAATGAAAATTAACCGAGTAAAAAAAGGAAGGGCAGGTCTTCTGACTTATCTCTCCTCCGCACGCCTTCCCACGAAGCACAGAACTTCACAGTGGCATAGTGTACGGATTCTACGAGAATCACAGCAGCGGGTACTGTCGCCGAATCAAACAGCGTTCCCTTTTAGGACTTGTCTATAACTTCCCACAATAGGATATTATAACTTCCCTCATCGTATGCTACATACGAACCGTTTCCGGGACAAAGATAGTATTTGACAATCAGATAAAAAAAACAATCACGTTTTTTATTTCGCCCTTTGGTGAAATAAACTAAAGTATGAAAAATCGTTTCAAAGCGAAAGAAAGGAAACAGCAATCCGACAAAATACCAAACTGTCAAACTGTACAAAAATGTATATTTATGCAGCGCGAGAATCGCATATTTGCAAACAAAATGGATTGTAATTGCAAATTCTCGATTTATATTTTCATAAGACACTACTACATAACAACTTACAAAAGTATTAATCAAATTCAGTTTTTTTTTCTTTGCAAAAAACGGGGAGAAAATCGAAAAAAATCCGGAAGAACCATAGGTGCATTTTCAAAGTATCTTAGGATACTTGGCGAAGTATCTTAAGATACTTGGGAAAGTATCCTAAGATATCTGACTCGAAATCGTGATTTTCAGTGGCCCAAAACAAGGCTTTTTTGCCCCAAAATCCTGCATAAATATGCAGAATGAGTCAATATACAGAATAAATATGTATAAATATACAAATCCGGAACTCACACAAATAGCAATATTATGCCATAAACAACAAATCAATTTCTTTTATCTCGTAAATTCTGATTTTTATTATCAAAACAACAATTACACACTGAAGACAAAGCAATGATACTATCTGCACATATTACATCTGCTCAACAATAATTCGTAGACAGCCTTGGCCTCTTCCTCTTTCAGACTTCGCACTATAAATGAGCTCCCATTGGTAGAAAGGTGAAGACTGACTCTGCAAGAATATGGGGTAAAAGGTGTCGCTTTGAGACGAACCACCTCTACATTGCTATACTTAAAGTAATCGGCTACCGCAGCAAATCCACCAGAACAAACAACAACATAGTCTTCTTTCAACACGATACAACTCCGACGTACGGCAAGATAATCTTTCACCAACACGATAAACAGATAAAAGGCAGGCAAACAAAGTCCGACATACCATTGGTAATAGCAGATAACAAGCGTTACCGCAAAAGCTATCAGCAACTTCGGCAGGATAGAAAAGCCCATCATGCCATATCCGCTCTGAGCCGAAACCTGCATCGATGAAGAACTATAATCTTTCCCCAACCACCAATTCAAGAAATAACCCGCCGAATCAGAACCGTAAATCCTGACATCGGCTCCTTTTTTCTCATCCGTTGCATTCAGTGCCTGCTGAAGCATAACAGTGCTACACCTCAAGAGTTTCTCCAAAAAATTTTGCTTGACATGAATGGTACTGACTTTATCGTAAGAAAAGCGACTGCTATTACGCGAGATTAATCCGCTTTCAAAAGACAGCTGGTCTTGATTGATTTGTACGACAGTATTGAAATAGCGTAAAAACACTTTTCCCATCCATAGCAAAAGCATACCCAAATACAACAGAAGTGCAAGCACAAGTATCGAAGAAAGAGTTATGGTGGCTGCATCGGCTTGCTTATCCAAATAGCCAACAACATAGTTGGCCATCTCTTCGTTGACCGACAGCAACTCATTATATAGAGTTGCCAAAACACTCAACAGAATCGCCATGCCCTGAAGATGATTTTGACAGAATGCACCTTTGATGAGATTCAGATTGCTGAACTTCAACACAGTGGCCTTTCCACTCTCCTCTCCGCCCTGCTCTACAAGGTGAGGCGAATAGCCTTCATCAGCCTCATCAGCTCTCAACGTGTCAATCTGAGCGAGCAAAGCCTCCCAGTCGGCATCGTCCAAAATCATCTCCACCTCTTCTGACTGCGATGCCAGTGTATCGAAAGAGACTCCTTTCATATCCAATAAGCGATAAATCAGACCTTGCTTGGTACGCAACGACTGGATTCTATGTAGTGGCATACTGGTCACTTCTTTGTGTAGCACACCATGTATAAAAATCAGTGTTCCGTCTTCTACATAATACTTCTTAAAATAGTAATTGACGAAAGCACAGACAGCAGCTATCACTACAAGAACACCTCCCAGACCAAGCAGGTAAAGTATTTTATCGAAGACTGTCTTATCCGACTTAAAAGGGGTCAGTCTGAAAAGCCTGTGGGTATGTTATGTTAAAATGCGAGAGTGAAC
>DYCT01000079.1 GCA_019417975.1 Bacteroides sp. | reverse complement strand
CTACTAATCTGAGAACAATGGCTAAAGAGAAAACTGTATATGTCTGTAGAAATTGCGGATACGATTCACCCAAATGGATGGGAAAATGTCCGAATTGCGGTGAATGGGATTCGTTTGCCGAAGAAATTATCCGCAAAACTCCGGCAAGCCGTGCCCCTGTATCAGGGTTGGAATCCACCCAAACCAAACCGACCAAGTTGGAGGAGATAGACTCTGTAAACGACCCACGCATCGACTTAGGCGATGAAGAGCTAAACCGAGTGTTGGGAGGCGGACTCGTTCCCGGCTCTTTAGTATTATTAGGAGGTGAACCCGGCATCGGAAAGTCGACCTTGATTCTACAAACCGTACTACGCATACCCAACCTAAAAGTGCTTTATGTATCGGGAGAGGAAAGTAGCCGACAGTTAAAGTTACGTGCAGACCGCATCCCACACAACTCGTCCGACTGTCTCATCGTGTGCGAAACCTCTTTGGAACAAATCTACACCCATATCAAAAATGTAAATCCCGATTTAGTAGTTATCGACTCTATCCAGACCATTTCAACTGAAATGCTTGAATCATCGCCCGGCAGCGTGGCACAAGTCAGAGAATGTGCAGCCTCCATCCTAAAGTTTGCCAAACAAACAAATACGGCAGTACTCATGGTAGGGCACATCAACAAAGAAGGGAGTCTGGCCGGCCCGAAAGTTCTTGAACATATTGTAGATACCGTACTCCAATTCGAAGGAGACCAACACTACATGTACCGCATCTTACGAAGCATAAAAAACCGTTTTGGAAGCACTGCGGAATTGGGTATTTACGAAATGCGTCAAGACGGACTGAGACAAGTAAGCAATCCGTCGGAACTGCTGCTCTCACACGACCACGAAGGGATGAGCGGAGTAGCCATCGCATCGGCCATCGAGGGTATACGCCCTTTCCTCATCGAGACACAAGCCCTTGTCAGCACAGCAGCCTACGGCACACCACAACGCTCTGCCACAGGTTTCGACATCCGACGTATGAACATGCTGTTGGCCGTATTGGAAAAACGAGTCGGTTTCAAATTAGCACAAAAGGATGTATTCCTCAACATAGCCGGTGGGCTTCGCGTTAACGACCCGGCCATCGACCTAAGCGTCATCAGTGCTATCCTTTCCTCCAATATGGATACAGAAATAGATCCACAAATCTGCTTGGCCGGCGAAATCGGACTATCAGGAGAAATACGTCCGGTTGCCCGTATCGACCAACGCATCAGCGAAGCCGAGAAGTTAGGTTTCAAGCAGTTGCTCCTGCCTAAACACAACTTGCAGGGGCTAAACACAAAAAAAATAAAAATAGAACTGATACCGGTTCGAAAAGTAGAAGAAGCATTCCGACATTTGTTCGGATAACATCAGAACAACCCATCCCGATATATGATACAAGAAATCCAATTAAGAGTCATCCCGGAAATAGCAGCCGGCGAACAGCAGCTGAAAGCCTGCGTAGCCAACGAGTTAGGCGTTAATGCGCAAAACATCAACAGCCTGCGTATTCTAAAACGCAGCATCGATGCTCGTCAGCGCACGATATTTGTCAATCTGAAAGTACGTGCCTACATCCATGAGATGCCTAAAGATGACGAATTTGAACATACTCTCTACAGACCGGTCGACGGCAAACAGCAAGCCATTGTGGTAGGTGCCGGTCCCGGCGGACTGTTTGCAGCCTTACGCCTCATTGAGTTGGGCATCCGTCCCATCGTGGTAGAAAGAGGGAAGGATGTAAGAGAACGGAAGAAAGACATCGCCCGCATCTCACGCGAACATATTGTAAATTCAGAATCGAACTATAGTTTCGGAGAAGGAGGTGCCGGAGCCTATTCGGATGGGAAACTATACACCCGAAGTAAAAAACGAGGCAATGTAAACAAGATATTAAATGTTTTCTGCCAACATGGTGCCAGCACTTCTATCTTAGTAGACGCACACCCTCATATCGGAACAGACAAGCTACCGCGTGTCATCGAAAACATGCGCCAAACCATTTTGGAATGTGGAGGAGAAGTGCATTTCGAAACACGAATGGATGCCCTACTCATCGAACACAATGAGGTAAAAGGCATTCAGACAAACACCGGAGAAACATTCTTGGGTCCCGTCATTTTAGCTACCGGCCATTCGGCTCGCGATGTATATCGCTGGTTGGCTCAAAACGGTATCGAGATAGAAGCTAAAGGCATTGCTGTAGGAGTGCGTCTGGAGCATCCGCAAGAATTGATAGACCGCATCCAATATCACAGCAAAGACGGACGGGGTGCCTTCCTGCCTGCTGCCGAATACAACTTTGTGACACAGGTCGACGGACGGGGTGTGTATAGTTTCTGTATGTGTCCGGGAGGTTTCGTTGTACCAGCAGCAAGCGGACCGGAACAAGTGGTGGTTAACGGAATGTCGCCTTCCAACCGAGGCTCCCGATGGGCCAACTCAGGAATGGTGGTAGAGATACGTCCTGAAGACTTGGCACAAGAAAGCTTGAGAGGGAAAGGACAGACTTACGACCCAAACAATGCACTACGCATGATGCAGTTTCAAGAAGAACTGGAACGAATCTGTTGGCTACAGGGTGGACAACGACAAACAGCACCTGCCCAACGCATGGCAGATTTTACCAAACGTAAGCTGGGAAGCGACTTACCCGAATCATCGTATAGCGCAGGATTGGTCAGCTCGCCCCTTCACTTTTGGCTTCCACCTTTCATTGGCGACCGCCTGAGCAAAGGTTTCCAACAGTTCGGACGCACTTCGCATGGATTTCTAACCAACGAAGCCACCCTGATAGGAGCAGAGACACGTACTTCTGCTCCGGTACGTATCATCCGAGATAATGAGACCCTACAACACATCCGCCTACAAGGACTCTTCCCTTGTGGCGAAGGAGCCGGCTATGCAGGTGGTATCGTCTCGGCCGGTATCGACGGTGAACGATGTGCAGAAAGTTTAGCTCATTATCTCAAAAAATAACATCTATGCATACCGACCATAACAGACAGGAAATAGCCATTCTGGAGCCTAACACATTAGCCATACTTGGCTTGGAAATGATTTTGGAGGAATTTATGCCACAGGCCACCGTACGTACATTCAATAGTTTCGATGCACTGATTGACGATACGCCTGATGCCTACGCTCATTATTTCGTAGCGGCACAAATTTATTTCGACCATACAGCTTTCTTTTTGGAAAGGAAGCCGAAAGCTATCGTTTTGACCCATGGAGAAAACAATCTGCTAAACAACACTGACATACCTACCCTCAACACCAATCAGTCTAAGGAAGGGTTGGTACGAGACATCATGCTCCTGCACCAACAAGGTCACACACAACGTTCGGCCACACCCCATGGACAAGTAGCACAAGACCTTTCGGCACGCGAAATAGAAGTTTTAATACTGCTGACCAAAGGATATATCAATAAGGAAATAGCCGACCGCCTCAACATCAGCTTGACGACTGTCATCACGCATCGGAAAAACATCACCGAAAAATTAGGAATCAAGTCGGTAGCCGGATTGGCCATCTATGCTGTAATAAATGGATATATCGGTGCAGACAGCATCTGACCGATACCAAACAACGAATTCCAATCAGAACACAGCAGTAACCATAGCACCTGCCCCTTTGTTGAAATTATCATAGTAAGGGCAGACCAACACTGTGCTCGACTCCTTTTTCCGGTCCAAGCGAAACCATTTCCGTTCCAGAGGCAAAAGCCAATAACCTACACGTGCACTCAAAATACCGATTCCGGCTCCTGCCAATACATCATTACACCAATGACGTTCGTTATACATTCGCAGAAATCCTACTCCACAAGCCACAGCATAAGCTCCCACTCCATACCATGGTGAAGCATTTTTATACTCAAGACGTACCAACTCGGCACCCATAAAAGCCGTTGCCGAATGTCCGGAGGGGAAAGAATTGCGAGAACTTCCATCCGGTCTGCGTTCCTTGACCGTATATTTAATACCATTTACTAAAATCCCCATTGTGGCATACGAAGTAGCCAGCACACAAATGCGTTCTACGTGTGTATGTTTCCCCTTAAGTGGCAAAAAGCCCAAACCCAGATGAGCCACAACAGGCAAATATTGCAAATAATCGTCTGCCCGAAAATAATGCCCATTACGCCAATCGGCCAGTCCGTCGCGCAAGTCCGTGTTCCACTCCTTCAACTTAGGGATACTCACTCCCAAAGCCCCTACCGCTACCAGCGAAGCCGGCAAAATGAGTTGTTTGGCTTGAAAGCGAGTCGCATCGCCTTTCTTTGCCTTCTGCTTTACCGTATCTGCCACTACTACAGACTGAAAAGAATCAACCGAAGTTGTCTCTGTTTCCAACGAGTCGGTCGAAAAAGAGATTGATGACAAAGCAGTATAACCAGCTACTGCTGATGAAGAATGGAGCCAAAAAGCAACCATCAGTAGGTATAAAAACAGTTTCATTTACTTACGCTAAATTCCGATGCAAAAATAAGACTTTATCAATTACCCACAAAAACACCAACCCAAGAATTCCTCATAAATGAGGATTGCGAGAGCAATTCTTTCTAACTTACTTTGCAACCAAAATAACCAAAAGACTTATGAACAAGAGAATGTATCTATTATCAGGAATAGCTCTGCTTACACTATGTACAGTAAACGCCCACGAAATTGCCCCCAAAGACACTACCCGTGTCATGGATATAGAAGAAGTGGTAGTCATCGCCTCTCCCAAAGAGAACGTCAAATTGCAACAGATGCCTGTCGCTTCCACACTCATTTCACAAAAAGACATGCAACAATACCACATCAACTCACTGAAGCAAGTAAGCAGCATTGTGCCCAACCTCTTCATCCCCGACTATGGCACCCGTCTCACATCGGCTGTTTATATCCGTGGCATCGGTGCACGCATCAACACTCCGGCTGTCGGACTCTATGTAGACAATATCCCATATATCGACAAATCGGCTTTCGACTTCAATTTTTACGACATCGAACGCATTGATGTGCTTCGTGGCCCGCAAGGCACCTTGTATGGACGCAACACGATGGGAGGCCTCATCAAAGTGCACACACGCTCTCCGTTCACCTATCAAGGGACAGACATCAAACTCGGTGCAGCTACCTATAACAATTACAACGCATCGCTCACACACTACCACCGACTGAACAATCAGTTTGCTTTCTCGGCCGGAGGATTCTATGAATACCGTGGCGGATTCTTCCGCAACAACAATCCTCAGGTCAACAAGAATGCGGATAAGTTAAGCAGTGGAGGCGGACGCATCCGTGCCATTTGGCTTCCGAACGAAAACCTGAAGGTGGATTTTAATGTAAACTACGAATATGGCGACCAAGGCGGATATGCATACGGTCTGTACGATAAAAAGACAAACCACATCGCTCCGGTATCTTTCAACGACGAAAACAGCTACCGACGCAGCCTGCTCAATGCCGGTGTCAACCTGGAATACCACGCAAAGAAATTCACATTCTCTTCGGTGACAGGCTACCAACATTTAAAAGACCGGATGTTCTTAGACCAGGACTTTACCGACAAAGATATTTTCAATTTGACTCAGAAACAGCGTCTGAACACCCTTTCGGAAGAAATCGTACTCAAATCGAAACCCGGAAGCAACTGGCAATGGACTACCGGAGCATTCGGTTTCTACCAATGGCTGAACACAAAAGGTCCCGTCACCTTCAAGGAAGAAGGAGTAAAAAAACAAATTGAAGCCAACATCAACCGCCTCTTCACAGCCATCCCGATGCCGAAAATGCACATGGAAATCACCAACAATGAACTTTACATCCCGGGCAACTTCGACACTCCTGTACTAAGTGCTGCCGTATACCACCAGTCTACTTACAACAATCTCTTTGTAGAAGGGCTCTCTGTGACAGCCGGTCTGCGCCTTGATTATGAAAAGACCAGCCTGAATTACCATTCTTACAACGACCCGATGTACTTCAATTTCAACCTGGCGTTCAACCCCGCCCGTCCGGGAATGGAACTAAAAGACTTAAAAGCTATCGCTGAGCTCAAAGACAAACACAGCACCGACTATTTGCAGCTGCTCCCTAAGTTTGCCATCCAATACAATTTCGACAAGCGAAACAACATCTACGCCAGCGTAAGCAAAGGATACCGATCGGGCGGTTACAACATCCAACTGTTCTCCGACCTGATTCAAGGCGAACTCCGCAACAAAATGGTCGATGCACTGAAAGATAAAATGGTACAGATGGGGATGCCATCTAAGCAGATAGAACAAATGCTTGCTTCCAAGATACCCGGTTATGGCGAAAAATCCGACATTCGGGAAAGTGTTCTCTACAAACCCGAATACAGTTGGAACTACGAAATTGGTGCCCATCTCTCCTTCTTCGACCAACGGTTGAAAGCCGATGCTGCCGTATTCTACATGGATACACACGACCAGCAAATAGCCCAATTCTCGAAAAACGGATTCGGACGTATGACTGTCAACGCCGGACGAAGCCAAAGCATCGGAGCAGAGATAGCCTTGCAAGGCCAAGCTACCGAAAGCCTCTCACTACACGCTTCCTATGGATATACACACGCCACCTTTCGCGACTATCAGACCAACAGAAAAGGGAATGATGGCCAACTGATGACGCAGAACTACAATGGAAATTTCGTACCATTCGTACCGCAACACACTTTGACAGCCGGAGGAGCATATACCTTCTTCTTCCGTAGAACCGCTTTCAAACATTTAACCTTGAGTGCTTACTACAACGCTGCCGGAAAAATACACTGGACAGAGCAGAACGACATCGTGCAGCCTTTCTATGGCACCTTAAACGCTTGTATTTCTACCGAACTAAAAGGACTGCAAATCGATGTATGGAGCAACAACAGCCTAAACAAAGACTACACTGCATTCTATTTTGAATCGATGGGCAACTCATTTATGCAAAAAGGACGTCCCCGCCAATTTGGCATCAACCTCCGCTATCGTTTCTAAACACAATGTTTCGGCAACATTGCCAAAACCTCAATAGTAAAATATCGAACCGGCGAAAGTCGGTTCGATAAAATTCACCTCTACACATTCCCATCCCTACCTTCGGTTACCGCACCAAACCAATTTCAATCCGACAAATAACAAACTGTCAAATTGTACAGAAATGTATATTTATGCAGCACGAGAATCACATATTTGCAAACAAAATGACTCCCATTTGCAAATTCGCGAATTTTATTTCAATAAGTTGCTGTTTTACAGTGCGGCATATAGAATTTTGCGTTTTTCATTCTTTTTTTCTTAGCAAAAAACGGGGAGAAAATCGGGAAAAATCCGGAGGAACTATAGGTGCGTTTTCCAGGTATCTTAGGATACTTGGCGAAGTATCTTAAGATACTTGGAAAACGAACCTAAGATACTTCGTCCGAAATCGTACTTTTCAGCACCCCGAAACAAGGCTTTTTAGCTCCAATATCTTGTATAAATATTCAATATCAGCCAACAGCCATGCTTATTTATGCATAAATATACAGAATTTCAACTCACAAGACTAACAGAACAAACACAATTATCCAATTATTTACTACTTTTATCTTGCAGTTATTCAATTTAAGTATCAAAACGATAATCAGAAGATATGGCCATGTATAGCATAATCCTTCCACGCATCCGGCACTACAACCATAAGCATAGAAGGTTTAACCCAAATCGGTCATTAGGGCTTGCTTGGATTTTGCTCTTTTATAAGACAAAAGACTGCGAGCATGTAATCAAATAACACACCAAACGGCCTAATGACCGTTTGGGGCTCAAGCAACCATGAACAAAGGCACACATTTTAGCGGACAGCCGATGTATGGTCAGTTAATATATTTGCTCAACAAAGAAGAAATTAGAAACGATTAGAGTGAAATTAAAATCTGATTAGAAGTGTGAAATCAGCAGTTGAGGGCTATATCCGGATGTATAGAGGTGTGGTCTGTATAAATAAAAGCG
>DYCT01000078.1 GCA_019417975.1 Bacteroides sp. | reverse complement strand
CAACCAGCTCATGCCTGATTATGATGAATACGATTTGAAAAACCAGTTTGTGTTTGATGACGATGGTCATACCGTATGGATTAAGGACTTCTTTATGGGTAAGCAGACCGGTTGGACGAAAGGTGTACTTAATAATAATAAGATTGTTATTGAAGCAGGACAGTATGTGGCAGATGCTGCAGAAAAAAAACTTTATCTTTTCCCATTTACTATTGATAGTAGCAATAATACCGTGTTACTTACAAGTGTGAATCTTGTAAAGAAAGAAGGTGCATGGACAATGGAAGGTTCTGACGATGTGTATTGGGGGCTTTGGTATTACACGTCCGATACAAAATTGGAGCTGACAACTGTCTATGGACACAAACAGGCATTTCGTGAGGTTTCTATGAAACCGGTGACTGTACCCGAGGCCGCAACTCATGAACAGTATATTCTTACATTTTTCGATGGTTGGCGCAATGGAGAGGAACGAAAGGTTGTAGATGTGGCACGTAATGGTGACGAAATCTACATCAGCGGACTTTCGTTTGACTCACGTAGTGATTATGTCAAAGGGATCATTAGTGGTAATGAAGCTGTTTTTGCTTCCGATCAGGCTTTGGCTGGTAACAGCGCCTATTGGCTCAAGCTTACCGGAGCAGATGGTGTGATGTATAAGGAGAAGGACTCTTTCACTTTTACAATCTCAAGTGCCGGAAACCTAACCTTGAAAGATGGTGTACTGTGCACTAAATATATGTTTGACGAAAGTAACTTCAATGTGGCTTCAGAGGTAAAGCTTGTGAAGTATGCCGGTGATGTGCCGGCTGTTCCTGAAAGTCCTTATTCTCTTAAATATGCACCGAGTACTACATTGGGTAACCAGTTTACATTTGTTATGCCTCATAAAGATGTTAATGGCAACGAACTAAATCCGGACAAACTGTTCTATCGTGTGTATATTGATGGAAATCCTTATACTTTCAAGGCTTCAAAATACGTAGGCTTGTTGGAGGATATGGACTTGGTTTCATACAATTACTACGATGCTTATAATTTTAGTGAGATTTATCAAAACAAGTATAAGCTTTTCTACCTTGAAGAAGAGGATTGGGGAAAGCTCGAAATTGAAAGTGTTTACATTGTAGATGGTACAGAGAACGTGTCTCCGGCAAAGGTTAGTATCTTCAATCCTACAGGCATTAATACCGTAGACATTGGTGAATCGGTTGTAAAAGTTGTCTATACCAATTTGTTGGGACAAGAAGTGATATGCCCGCAAAATGGTAGTGTATATCTTAAGACAGTGCTGTACAAGAGCGGAAAGAAAGAGACCCACAAGGTTGTAGCACAGTAGATATATACATTATATATAGGATACAAAAACTGTTTTTTAATCAATAAAATTTTTTATCATGAAAAAGGATTCTTCACTTTATCTGTTTTTGTTTGTGATGCTGGCGTTTGGTATTCAAGCCAAGGCTGCCAACACAGTACAGGTGGGAGAGATTGGCGGATGGTCGCAAAAAATCGTTATGAGTTTAAGCTCTAGTCGTTTTGAGACTATCTATCCCTCGGAATTGCTTGGTTCCCTTGGTGGTCCATGTGAAATCAGCGAGTTGGCATTCCCATATTATCAAAGCGGAGGAGGTTCGCATACTGGCGGTCATACTGGTAATGTGAAGATTTATCTGGCTAATACTACAGACGCAGAGGTTGCTGCTGGTTTTACGGATATAAGTAATATGACGTTGGTGTACGATGGTACAAGTACATGGGAGGGCGGAACTGAAAAGAGCCCCCAATGGAATAGTTACACACTGTCTACTCCTTTTAAATATACAGGACGCAACTTGCGCATTTTCATTGATAAGAATGCAGGAAACTATTCGGCTGTGTATTTCGGAGCGTGGACAGGTCTTGATATCCCATGTTTGTTTCAAGATGCTTGGACAAGCGATTGGGCTAATACCGAATATGTAAACAAGATGAGCCGTAATACCAATGTGATGCCTGTCGTTAAGTTTGCTGTTACACCGACGACAAGTGGTCCGACACTTGTAAGTAGTGTTTATAATTGGAGAATGGGTAACGCTATTATTGGTCAGACATACACTCAGACTGTTACGATTACCGGTATGCGTTTATCTGCTCCTATTACAATTACCCCATCGGATAAAGGACTTGTTTCTGTAAGTGAAACTGAAATTAATCAGTCTGCAGCACTTTATGGAAAGGATATTACACTCTCTGTGACTCCACAGGACGATCAAGAAACAGAAGATTATGTAACTATTAGTTCTGATGGTGTAGACCCGATTAAACTTAATGTAATTTGGATTCCGAAGTGGCCGCGTCCAGGAATCTCTGTTCAGGTAGGCGAAGACAATTCGGCTCTTTCTGATTTTCGTATCCCTGCAAAACTCAACAGTCTTTATAGTAAGAGTGAAATGATATATAAAGCTGAGGATTTGAATCTTGGTACGAGTTGTCGGATTTCTAAGATAGCGTTTGCATATGCAAAGGATAAGTGGAGCTCTTTGAAACCAGAGATTCCTGCGAATGTGAAAATTTACTTGCAGAATACTTCCAATCCTACAGAAGTGGGCTCTACGATAACTGATGTCTCTACAATGACGAAGGTATATGAGGGTAGTGTGACATATGTAGGAACAGGAACTCCTACAGAGCCTATTTGGCTTGAATTTGAGTTTGACCAATCGTTTGGCTATACCGGTGAGGCACTTCGCGTGGTTTATGAAAATACGAATGAAATAGAAAAAACTTGTAGTTATTACTTCCGTGATGATTACAACAAGCACAGAAAGGCATTGCTTGCTTATGGCTCAAGTGCAACAAAGATAGAGGCGTCTTATGAAGGACAGGCATTCCCTGTAATGAAAGTCTACTCAGAATCTTCAATTATAGCTAATCCTGAAAAGGTTGAGGCTGGTGAAGTAGCTCTCTATACTCCTTATGAAAAAGAAGTTACTCTTGAGGTTTCAGGCGAGTTGAACAACGGTATTACAATTACTGCTCCGACAACAAATGTTGTGAAAATAGACAAGACATCGTTCTCTAACGATGAAATAGTTGGAGCTGGTGGTCTGGTGAAATTTACTGTAACAATCAATCCGGAAGAAACAATGACAAACAAGGATCAGGTCGTTATCAAATCACGTGGCCTTGATGATATCGTATTGCCTATTACATGGACACCGGTGCTTGGTTATAAGGCTGCAGTACGTACTATAGGTGAAAGTAATGATATTTCCATGAAAGTGCCTCTTTTCAGTACATGGGAATGTAGTGAAAGCGAGTTTGTTTATAAGGCAAGTGATCTTAAATTAAAGAAAGGAACTAAGATTCGTCGCCTTGAGTTGCCTATAACCTTCAATAGTAATGCTGTTACAGAGGAATTGACTGTTTCGCTTGCGAACACTACAGATGATGAAGTCGGTGAAACATTTACAGAAGGTATGACTCAAGTAGTTAAGTTGACTAGAGTTATCCCTGCAGGTGGTCAAGTAGAGGCTGCAACACCGTTCTATTATCTTACATTTGACATTAAGGAAGGGTTTATATACGATGGATCAAACTTACGTCTTCGCATCAAGGGGGTTAGTGCAGAAGTTTCTCAGGAATGGCACTTCTCTATCGATTCTAAGCGTAGAGGCGAACTTCCTATTCTTATCCGTTTCGCCGAGACAGAGGCTGAGCTCGTAAACTGTTCGGCAGAAACAAAGAGTTTGTATCGCACTAAGGCAGCTTTCCCTGTAATTCGTATCACAACCGAAGACCAAAGTTCAGAGACAGAAACTATATTCGATATCGATGAATATAGTTGGGTTAATGGTAATTCTGAGGTTGGTAAAGAATACACCAAGGTCGTGAAAGTTTCTGCCAAGAATTTGCAGGGTGATATTACTATCAGTACACCAAGCAATGAAGCTGTTACTGTAGATAAGACCACTATTGAAAAGAATGCTGCTGAAGCTGGTACAGCAGAGTTTATTATCACTCTTAAGGCTGCAGAGCTTGGTGAAGGTATGGCGAGCTTTACACTTACATCAGAGGGTGCTGATGCTATCGAGTTTCCGGTATATTGGACAGGCGTAACTCCTGATATACCTTCTGTTCAGGCCGGTACAATCAGTAATTGGTATCCTTATATGCCTCTTGACCTTGGTTCTCCAAGTAGTCATTCCGAGTTTGTTTATCGTGCAGCCGATCTTGGTCTTGACGGTATGAACAAGTATATCAGTCGCATGGCATATCCTTATTATCAGTATGCATTACATGGCGATGCTGACCCAATGACAACAAAGGTTACAATCTATGTTGCAAATACAATTGATAATGATGTACCTAATGAAGAAGATGGTTTTACTGATGTGAGCAAGATGATAAAAGTGTTTGAAGGTACATATACATTCAAGGAAGGTAGCGAAAAAGCTCCTCAATATGCTACATTCGAGTTTGCTGAAAAGTTCCTCTATACAGGTCAAAACTTGCGTGTAGTTTGCATGCATGAGTGTGGGGAAGATGAAGCTTCCGACTTTAACAAGATTTATTTTGCACAAGATGCAGACAAAGCCAACAATCAGTATAGCCTTTTGACTGTAGGCGATGTGAATGATGTTCGTTACAGAACAGGTTCTTATTATCCGGTAGCTAAGTTCTTTGTTGAGGATGCACCGACAGTTCGTCTGAGTGAGGATAAGGTAGAATTCTTGGCCGCAGAGGTGGGAGAAACATATACTAAGAATATTACATTGACAGCAGCCAACCTAATTGGTGATATTATCGTGGGCGATCCTGCTTCAAGCGAGATTACTATTTCTCCGACAGTCATTGCGAAAGAAGAAGCGGAAAGTGGTAAAGCTGTTATTACTGTAACATTCAAGCCTACAGCCATTTCTACTGGTTCAGACGTGGTTGAGCTCTTTACAGAGGGTAGCGAAACCATTACTCTGCCTATCTCTTGGGAAGTTACAACCTCGGGTATTGAAAGTGTTAGCTTCAATAACCCATGCAATGTGGAGGTATTTGATATTTCTGGTCGTCACATCACATCGGCAATTATTTCTGGTAACCTTTATGAAGAATTGCGCGGTAAAGTAGGTGAAGGTATCTACTTCGTGAGGGCAGGTGATAAAGTTTACAAGTTGTATATTAAGAAATAAACGGATTTGTTTCTAGCGGTTCGTTTAAAAGGTAAATAAAATGGAAACGCATATCTTGTGAATGACGAAAAAGTCTGTTCCTTGATATGCGTTTCTTTTTGCTTATGACTGAATTATGAAAAAGAATCTGATTAAAGTTATCTCGTTGCTTGTTTTGGCTATGCCTATAGTTGCGTTTGCCGTACCGGCAACGCAGAAGAAAGTAACACTTCGCCAGCCCGATGGCGCATTCGTTACGGTGTATATGTATGGTGATGAGCAGAGTCATTATTTAACCGATATGCAAGGATATCCTGTGGAGATGTCCAGCGATGGCTTTTACTGTTATATAGGTACTGATGGGGTGCTCACTGACGCAGTGCTCACTGCCCAGGGGGCGACAAGCCGTAAATCGAAAGCATGTGGTATTGCTCAGACTAATCCGGCAAATGTGTTGAAAACTTATCTTCAGAAGCGTCCGGCTGCGAGTGATCGTCGTTTTACCTCAAGTCGTAAATCTGCCGTGTTGGGCAAGCGCAAGGTTCCAGTGTTGCTCGTTCAGTTTCCTGACATAAGTTTTACACTTGGTACGAAGGAACGTTTCAATGATATGATGAATAAAGAGGGATATAACTACGATGGGGCTACAGGTAGTTGTGTCGACTATTTTAAAGAAAATTCCAACGGAAAGTTTTTGCCGGAGTTTGATGTGTTCGGACCGGTAACACTTGACCGTGAAAGTCGTTATTACGGGCAAAACGATACCAATGGTAACGAGTCGTATCTTGGGTATATGATAAAGGAAGCTTGTCAGAAGCTTGACGGCCAAGTGGATTTTTCGCAGTATGATTACGATGGTGACGGTGTGTTGGACTATGTGTATGTTTATTATGCAGGGAATGGTGAACACGATACAGGAAATCCTTCGCTTATATGGCCTCAGTCGTGGTATATGAGTGCCACGAATGCCGGAACGTTCGAAATAGACGGTGTCACGGTCAATAAGTTTGCGACATCCAACGAGTTACAGTCAAATGGGAAGTTTGTGGGGATTGGCATCTTTGTTCATGAGTTTAGCCATGTACTTGGTTTACCCGATCTTTATGCCACTACTTACAATGCAAGTGCATTTACACCGGGTGCATGGAGCGTACTGGCTCATGGACCTTATAACAATGATGGTCGTACGCCTCCAAATTATTCGGCTTACGAACGTAGCGAGCTGGGATGGATTGAGCTGAAAGAGCTGGCCAAACCGGAAGATGTTACACTTCCGCCTATCACTAAGAATGAAGGTTATCGTGTCTCTACGGAACGGAGCAATGAATATTATGTATTTGAAAACCGTCAAAAGAAAGGGTGGGATGAGTATATTCCGGGGCACGGCATGTTGGTATGGCACATTGATTACAATGAGTCGCGTTGGATAAATAATCTTGTCAATACGAATAGTAATCATCAGTATGTTGATATTGTTGAGGCTGATGGCAAGTTGGATGAGGAAACACGTGCGGGCGATTCTTTCCCCGGAACATCGCATGTAACATCGTTTACCGATGATACCAATCCGTCAATGCGCAGTTGGTCGGGTGCTCCACTTAATAAGCCTATAACAGATATATCCGAGAGTAGCGATGGAATAATTACGTTTAAAGTGATGGGAGGTCATCGCAATGTATGTGCTCCGTTAGATATTAAGGCTACGATAGTTAAGCCAACAGCTTTTACGTTGGCATGGACTGCATGTGGCGATTGTGACTATCAGACGTTGAGTGTATATACAAAGAATAATGGCGACAAAGTATATGTTGATGGTTATAAAGATAGGCAGATACCTTTTAAGGTGGAAACCTTTGAGGTAAATGGGCTTGCACCATCAACAACTTATTATGTTATGCTGTCATCGCTGACGAAATATGAGCAAGAATCGGCTGAAGAGTGGTTTATTACAACTCATGACCCGACATTTGATATGTTTACAGCAGAAACGGATGGGGCTACATCTGTAACAGGCAAAAGTTTTACTGCCAACTGGAAGTCGCTTGAGGGAGCACAGAGTTATGAACTTACCGTGAAGAAACGTACCATCGACACGACTCCACGTACTGATGTATGTGATTTCACCGGAAAGGTGTTGCCTGAGGGATGGATTGGCAATACATCTTCTTATTTTAGTGCAACGGGCTATTATGGTGCATCTGCTCCGTCGGTTAGTTTGGCTTCCGGTGGTCATTATATCGAGACGAAAGAGTTTGGCAAGGTTACAGGTATCTCTTTGTGGATATGCACCATGTCATATTCTTCGTTCAGTTCACTAAAAGTACTTGGCAAAATAAACGGTGAATGGGTGGAGATAGAGAATATAGCGATGCCACAGACCAATGAAAGCATGAATGTAGCTTTGCCTAAGGAGGGGGATACGCTACTTCAAGGCATAAAAGCAGTGCGCTTTGAACTTGTTTCGTCTGGCGATAAGGCTGGTCGTTTGCTGCTCGATGATATTAAGATAGATAATACAGCTGCCGATGTGGATGAAGTTTTTACTGATTACGACCACAAGGATGTAGGCAATGTCACAAGCTACATTGTTGAAGGGCTTGAAGAAGGAAAACTTTATTTCTATACCGTGCGTGGTGTGGCAGGTGACCTTAAGAGCATTGAGTCGGGCGAATGTCTTGTGTCGCTTGATGTGACCGGTGTGGAGAGTGTCAAGACAGATAATGTGTTGGCAGTGAAGGATGGCACTTTGGCTGTCGCGGTAGATATTGGTAGTCGCATTGTTATTTCAACGATAGATGGTGTGCTTGTTGATTCAGTCTTCGTCCTTTCGGGTGAAACCTACTCGATAATGTTGAGTAGAGGATTATATATTGTACGCATTGCCGATAAAATTTATAAGATTACAATTTAAAAATAAACAATAG
>DYCT01000077.1 GCA_019417975.1 Bacteroides sp. | reverse complement strand
TTATCTTTGCCTTACTAAGTAAACGTGCTACAAAATTATTTATTATCTATAAGTAAATGAAATTTTTTTTAAAAAAAGAGTTGTATCTTATTTATAATTCTGCCAGTGGGTATCTGTTGCCGGCTTTATTCTTGTTGGTTACTTCTTTACTGCTCTGGGTTTTTGGAGGTGAATACAATCTTTTAGACGGAGGGTATGCCACTTTGCGTCCTTTTTTCAATTTGGCAGCTGTGTTGTTTTTGTTGTTTGTGCCGGCTATGAGTATGCGCCTGTTGGCCGATGAAAGACGTTTAGGTACTTTAGAACTGCTCCTTTTTCGTCCGGTCCGATTGTCTGTAATTGTTCTCTCCAAGTTTTTTGCTTGTTTCTTATCATTGTGTTTGTTGCTTTTGTTTACATGGGCGTATGTTGTCAGTGTATATTTGTTGAGTACAGCGGGGCTCGATTGGGGTGAGGTGATAGGAGGATATGTTGGCTTGTTGTGTTTGTTGCTGTCGCTTTCATCAATAGGGATATTCTCTTCTTCATTAACCGGTAGTCAGCTGATTGCTTTTCTTTGGGCGTGTTTTCTTTCTTTCCTATTATATTTTGGTTTCGATTTGGTAGCAGGGCTTTTCATAGAGGGAAGTTTGAACAATGGGCTTGAAGCAATCGGAATGCATAGTCATTTCCGTTCGTTTGTGCAGGGTGTGATTGATATTCGCGATGTTTTTTATTTCTTGTCTGTTACAGCTTTGTTTTTGGCTTTGACTTACATCCGCTTGTCTGTTCGTCGTACGCGGAAAACATATCGTGTGCTTGTTCTCTATGTAGCGGTGATTTTTACACTGATTGGAGTGTTTTCATTTGGTTATCTTCGATGGGATTTGACAGAAGGGAAGCGGTATACTTTGTCCGATTCTACTCGTGGATTGGTGGGAGGTTTGCAACATCCCTTGCAGGTTCGGCTTTATTTGAATGGAGAGTTGAATCCTGCGTTTTATCGTTTGCGTACAGCGACATTGGATTTGCTTGAAGAATTGGCGCTTTATGCTCCTCAGGGTATCAACTTGCAGCAAATGAATCCGGCAACAGCCCCTGATGAGGCTACACGTCAGAAATATTATTTACAGCTTGATGAACGTGGTATGAAAGGCATTTCGGTCAACGAACGTGACCGCGAGGGTAAACTTTCTTCTAAAGTGGTTTTCCCTTGGTTAGAATTGATATATGAGGGGGATACGTTGCCGGTACGTCTTTTGGCGCAGAACATAAGGTTGACTCCTCTGCAAGTACTGAATACATCTATCAGCGATTTAGAATATACTATTTCCGATGGTATTCGGGTCCTTTCCATGCATGAACCTGAACGAGTTGCTTTTATTGAGGGGCATGGGGAGTGGGCAGAACCTTATGTGTGGGATGCAACCGATTTGTTAAGCCGTTATTATCAGGTAGACAGGGGTAGTTTGCAGGCCGGACTTGAGGCTGTGTTGCCTTACAAGGTGTTGATAGTTGCCGGTTCGCACACTGCTTTTACGGAAGATGAAAAATTTGTGTTAGACCAATATCTGATGCAAGGAGGACGTTTGTTCTTCTTGTTAGATGGTGTGCGTATTTCGGAGGATACGTTTGCCCGTCAAGGAGAATCTCCAACCTTGAAAGTTGAAACGGGGTTGGATGATTTACTTTTTACCTATGGTGTCCGGATTAATCCGGTAGTGGTGCAGGATATGAGTTGTATACCGATTCGTTTGCAATCTACTCGTCCTGGTTTGGAAGATACCTATCGAGTGATGCCTTGGTATTTTGCTCCTTTGCTTGAGCCATCTGATGCTCATCCGATAACGAATCATCTCTCTCCTTTAAAATCAGAATTGGTAAGTACATTGAGCTGGGTAGGGCGGAATGAACATTTGCAACGAACCGTTTTGC
This sequence comes from Bacteroides sp., assembly GCA_019417975.1. Classification (GTDB taxonomy): domain Bacteria; phylum Bacteroidota; class Bacteroidia; order Bacteroidales; family Bacteroidaceae; genus DYCT01. Next base: position 6,389 of record DYCT01000077.1, on the reverse strand, counting down.
TTACCACCTCAGCCAATACTCATACTTTGCCGGTTCCGGAACCGGTTAGTCTTCGATACGTGGAAATGCCTGTTGATGATACTTATTTCAATGAATCGTATTTGCCTGTAGCCGGATTGTTGGAAGGAATCTTTCTGTCGGCATATCGGAATCGGGTACGGTCGGGTATACGTATGGAGAGTGAACCGACTCGTATGTTGGTATGTGCTAGTGCATCTGTTATCCGCAATGAGTGGCAAGGGCAAGGGAGAGAAAGCACGCCTTTACCTTTGGGGTATGAACCTTTAAATAAGCAACAGTTGGGAAATGCCGATTTCTTGCTGAATGCAGTGAATTATTTGGCAGGACATGAACAATGGCTGCAATTGCGGAATAGACATTTACGCTTGCGATTGCTCAATCGAGAGCGAATGTATAGACATTTGCTTGCTTGGCAGTTGGGAAATGTTTGTCTTCCGCTTTTAGCGGTTCTTTTGTGTGGTGGAGTTGTCTATTATTGTAATAGCCGAAAGAATAGGACGTATTGACAGGACAGCCTTTTTGGCCTTATCCGTTCAATTTGTTTCCGATGGCATATCCGATGCCTACGGCAATAATACCTAAAAACAGACTGCTTGTTATGTATAGAGCAGCAAGTAAGTACTCTCCTTGACGGATTAGGTTCAGATTTTCATTACTGAATGTACTGAATGTAGTAAATCCACCGCATAGACCTACCGTAAGTGTCAATCGGGTTTCTTGTGATAGATGACAGTGTGTTGAGAGCGCGTAAAACAAGCCGATTAGCAAGCAACCGATTAGGTTTGCCAAGAATGTACCGAACGGGAATCGTCCGTGTGTATTTTGGGTAAGCAGTAGCTGTAGGAGGTAACGGCATATACTTCCTGTTCCTCCACCTATAAATATATACAATAATGCTTTCATAAAGTCGAATCAATAGCAATGCAAAGGTAATATTTTCCGTGTAAACTGTTTTGTGGGTTTTATTTATTTGCTACATTTGCGACACAAAAAATAAATAGAGTAAATACAATGGGAGGTTTCTTCGGAACAGTGGCTAAGGCCGACTGTATAGCCGATTTATTTTACGGTACAGACTATCATTCTCACTTAGGGACTAAGCGTGGCGGTATGGCTACATATTCTCGTGAGAAAGGTTTTATTCGTTCCATTCATAATTTGGAGAGTGCATATTTCCGTTCAAAGTTTGAATCGGACTTACCTAAGTTTCAAGGAAATGCCGGAATTGGCGTGATTAGCGATACTGATGCACAACCCATTTTGCTCAATTCTCATTTAGGGAGGTTCGCAATTGTCACAGTAGCCAAAATTTTCAATATAGACGAGTTGGAGCGCGAAATGCTGGATAGCGGAATGCATTTTTCAGAACTTAGTTCCGGACATACCAATCCGACAGAGCTTATCGCATTGCTGATTATTCAAGGAAAGACATTTGTTGAGGGAATCGAGAATGTGTATCGGCGTCTGAAAGGTTCTTGCTCTATGCTTATCCTTACAGAAGAAGGAATCATTGCTGCTCGCGACCGTTTAGGTCGTACTCCGATTGTTATTGGTAAGAAAGAAGGGGCTTATGCTGCTTGTAGCGATACCAATAGTTTCCCCAATCTTGATTTTGAAATTGAAAAGTATGTAGGTCCCGGTGAAATTGTTTATCTCCGTGCTGATGGTATGGAGCAATTGCGTAAGCCGGAACAGCAGATGCAGATTTGTTCTTTCCTATGGGTGTATTATGGTTTTCCAAACTCCAGCTATGAAGGACGCAATGTGGAAGATGTGCGTTTCACCAGTGGAATGAAGATGGGATTGAAAGATTCGTGTGAGGCCGATTGTGTGTGCGGTATTCCGGATTCCGGTATCGGACAGGCTTTGGGATATGCCGAAGGAAAAGGAATCCCTTATCACCGTGCCATTGTGAAGTATACACCGACTTGGCCTCGTAGTTTTACACCGAGCAATCAGAGTATGCGCTCGTTGGTCGCAAAGATGAAACTGATACCTAACCGTGCAATGTTGGAAGGGAAACGAGTGATTTTCTGCGACGATTCGATTGTAAGAGGCACTCAACTTCGTGATAATGTGAAGATTCTTTATGATTATGGAGCACGCGAGGTACACATGCGTATAGGTTGTCCACCTATTATATATGGTTGTCCGTTTATCGGCTTTTCTGCTTCAAAGAATGATTTGGAATTGGTGACACGTCGTATCATTCAAGAATTGGAAGGGGATGCTGACAAGAATTTGGAGAAATATGCTACAACCGACTCTCCAGAGTACAAGAAATTGGTGGAGATTATTGCAGAGCGTTTCGGGCTGTCTTCGTTAAAGTTTAATACACTGGAAACGCTTATTGAATCTATCGGATTGCCAAAATGTAAAGTATGTACCCATTGTTTTGACGGTTCAAGTCATTTCTGATGGCATAAAGTTATAATAATTAGAAAAAGAGCTATGAAAACTTTGGTGATTCGTAGCTCTTTTTTTATCTTTACCCCCAGTAAGTCAAAATCTAATCTATGCGAATATGAACTTGATAGAACGCTTTTTGAAATATGTCAGCTTTGATACTCAAAGTGACGAAAATACGGGTGTTACGCCCAGTACTCCCAAGCAAATGGTATTTGCAGAATATTTGAAGTCGGAATTGGAAGCCATGCATTTGGACGATATCTCGCTCGATGAGTTAGGATATTTGTATGCCACTTTGCCGGCAAATACCGATAAAGAGTTGCCTACCGTTGGCTTTATTGCACACATGGATACCAGTCCCGACATGAGTGGTAAGGATGTAAATCCTCGCATCGTGGAGGCATACGATGGATCTGATATTGTATTGAATGAGGAGCAGCATATTATTCTTTCTCCGAAACAGTTTCCCGAATTGCTCGACCACAAGGGAGAGGATTTGATTGTGACAGATGGAAAGACTCTTTTAGGTGCTGATGACAAAGCCGGTATTGCAGAAATCGTATCGGCTATAGCTTATTTGCAGGCACATCCTGAAATCAAGCATGGACGTATTCGTATTGCATTCAATCCGGATGAAGAAATAGGTTTGGGCGCTCATAAGTTTGATGTTGCACGGTTTGGTTGCGACTGGGCTTACACGATGGATGGTGGTGAAGTAGGCGAATTGGAATTTGAAAACTTCAATGCTGCCGGTGCTAAGCTGACTTTCCACGGTCGCAATGTACATCCGGGCTATGCCAAAGATAAGATGATTAACTCTATTCGTGTAGCAAATCGTTTTATGAGTGAACTCCCAGCCAATGAAGTGCCGGAATGTACAACCGGTTATGAAGGTTTCTTCCATCTGATAGGCGTAAATGGTCAGGTTGAGGAAACGACAGTCAGCTATATTGTACGTGACCACGATAGAGCTCGCTTCGAGGCTCGTAAGCAGTTGCTTGTTGATTTGGTCGCACGCTTCAATGCCGAATATGGAGAAGGAACTGTAGAACTTGATATGCATGACCAATATTATAACATGCGCGAGAAGATAGAACCGGTAATGCACATCATCGATGTCGCTTTTGAGGCGATGAAGCAAGCCGGGGTAGAACCAAAGGTAAAAGCTATCCGTGGTGGTACAGATGGAGCACAGTTTTCATTCAAAGGTCTTCCTTGCCCGAATATATTTGCTGGCGGATTGAATTTCCATGGCCGTTACGAATTTGTACCGGTACAATCTATGGAGAAAGCTATGAATGTAATTTTGAAAATTGTCGAATTAATTGCTAAATAAACATTACTATGAAAACCACACCGTTTACCGACGTGCATATTGCACTTGGAGCTAAAATGGCTGAATTTGCCGGCTATAATATGCCGATTGAATACAGCGGAATTATTGATGAACACATGACTGTTGTTGATGCAGTAGGTGTGTTCGATGTATCTCACATGGGTGAATTTTGGGTAAAAGGTCCGAAAGCATTGGAATTCTTGCAGAAAGTATCTTCCAACAATGTAGCTGCTTTGGAGCCGGGTAAGATTCAATATACTTGTTTTCCGAACGATAAGGGCGGTATTGTTGACGACTTTTTGCTCTATCAATACGATTCGGAGAAATATCTCTTGGTAGTGAATGCTGCAAATATTGAAAAAGACTGGGAATGGTGCAATCGCCAGAATACAATGGGTGCTGTGTTGGAAAACTCTTCCGACCGTATTGCTCAGTTGGCTGTTCAGGGTCCGAAAGCTTTGGCTACTTTGCAGAAACTGACAGATATCAACTTGTCTGATATTCCTTATTATACTTTCAAAGTAGGCGAATTGGCAGGCGAAAAAGAAGTGATTATTTCTAACACGGGTTATACCGGTGCCGGTGGTTTCGAACTTTATTTCTATCCGGAAGCTTCTCAGAAGATTTGGGATGCTGTATTCGAGGCAGGTAAAGAATTTGGTATCAAACCGGTAGGTTTGGGTTGTCGTGATACTCTTCGTTTGGAAATGGGCTTCTGCCTCTATGGAAATGATATCGATGATACTACTTCTACTATCGAAGCAGGTTTGGGTTGGATTACTAAATTTGTTGATAACAAACCGTTTATCTCTCGTGAGATTTGGGAAAAACAAAAAGCAGAAGGCCCTTCACGCAAGTTGGTAGGCTTTGAAATGATTGATCGTGGTATTCCTCGTCATGGTTACGATTTGCTTAATGCTGAAGGTGAGAAGATTGGTCACGTTACCAGCGGTACAATGTCTCCTTGCCGTAAGATTGGTATTGGTATGGGCTATGTGAAATCAGAGTATGCCAAGGTAGGTACTGAAATTTATATCGGTATTCGTGGTAAGGGCGTGAAAGCTGTAGTAGTTCGTCCTCCGTTCCGTAAATAAAGAGATTTTAGGAGAGTGTGTCAAAAATAACGGCCACTCCAAGATGTTACGGATTGTAACGATATAGACAAAAAGGGTCGTATCAAGCTCTGTGTAGAGTGATGATACGACCCTTTTTATATTTTTAAGCTTAGCTTTAGATGCAAGCAGGTCCTGCAGGCTCCTGATGGAATCCGGCTAAGTTATAGATTACAGGTACTGTACTGCTGCTGGTACGGTAAATGCCAAATTTAAAGTAGTAGCCATCGCGGTCATTTCGGCCAATAGGAATTACCTCATTGTTGACCAAGTGATACTCCTCTCCATTTGCTTTCATGGTGACATCCAGATGTCCGTCTTTCTCAATTGTTTCCTTTTCTGCACCATACGCTGTCCAGTCGATAGTTACATCAAATTCAACCCAAGTGTTGCGTGGAAAGTCTGCTAAAGGCGATTTATAGGCAATAGTAGAGGTCTTGTATTCGGAAGATACCGATTGCATATTTTTCAGCTTTTTTATACTGGCGTTGGTACGGTCGTTTTTGTCGCTAAACCATTTTCTATCCGAATTTGCTTTGATATAAAAGAAACCACTGTTGAATCCGAAAGCCAATGGGGGATATCCTCCTTGTTCGATAAGCCAACCGTTTTCTTTTCCTTTTTTATAAGTCACATTGCCTTGTGCATCGGTTACAGGGATTTTTTCATAGCCTACTTCTTTGGTAAAGATAGTAGTTTTTTCCAATTCTATGAATTCTTCATCCGTTAGCTCCACTACTTCTCCTTGAGGATTTTGTGCAACATTGCGGCGAGGCATACCGTGCCATTGAGCAAAGATGGTATTTACATCTGGATTTAATGTATCTGGCACTCGGATGGCAAACCGATAGTGCCAAGAGCTTCCTTGTGGACAAGAACCTTTTCCATAGTGGTATACAGTCTTTAATATTTGGGCATTTTGATATGTTTCTTTTGGCAGATTGGCAAAGTCTTCGGGGGTAGCATAACAAAAGCTTAGTTCCGAGCGTCCTTTGGTCTCTCCTTCATTGTAGCCGGACAGAGAGTTGTCTTCTTCTCGCAACTCGAAGCGGAACGAATGTTGTCCGGCATAAGGCAAGGTGCCGTCTATTTGCAAGGCATGCGGTGTAGCGATGCCTACAGCTACCCATTCCTGGTCAATAATTTTGGCGGGAAGAGCATATTCAGCCTGAATGTTTACTCGTTTGGTAAATGATTGTAAAGTGCCCTGCGAATTTTGGGTAACGAATTCCTGTAATTGTTCTGTACTTTGTGAGTCGTTAGAGTCTTTTGCAAGCGTTTCCATTTGTTCTTTGTTGCAAGCAGAGAGGAGGACAGTTGCTGCTCCTAAGCAGACAAAGTAATTTGTTACGTTGTTTTTCATTTCTTTATTGTTTATTGGTTGAATTAAGTAGGCTACAAAGGTAGACTGATTACTTTTTTCTGCGGTTTGTTTTTGTTCTAAACAATACTATTATTGTTCATTAGTGTCCCGTTAAAATCGGGACCAGTTAAATATTAATCAAATAACC
>DYCT01000076.1 GCA_019417975.1 Bacteroides sp. | reverse complement strand
CTCATAAATCTACCCTTAATCGTGTATTGGATGATAGTTGCGGATTTTAGGTTTGATTAAAAATATTGAAGAATGATTTCCGCTCTATTGCTTGAACTTGCAGTAATAGAACGGAAATCGAGTTGTTCAGTTAAACGAATTACAAACTATCCTTGTATATTTCGGCACGCAGACGGTGGTACTGGTTTTCCCATTGCAGGTAATCTTGCCAGATTTGGATATTGTTGTTCATCTCTGTAAAATAGTCGGTCAGGCTAATCTCGCGGCTTTCCAACGCTTCGTCCAATAGTTCTACGTTCTGTTTCACCACTTCGAGGTCGTATGCTTTCAGTGTAGCTTCTATTTTGGTCACTTCGTGATAGAGGGCATTGAGCGTAGCTTCTGCTTGCGAGGTAGCATTCTCTTTTTGCAGAGTAGCAGAGAGAGCTTGTGCTTTTGCAGCTTTCACTTTGTGGTGATTGCTAAACAACGGAATAGAACCTCCTACGATAAATCCGTTGAATTTCTGACCGGGGTCTGTGTTGCGACGGTAACCGGCTTGCAACTTCGGAAGCCAACCCGATTTGTCTACTGTAATCTGTTGTTCTGTTACACGCAATTCGCTTTCCAAACCTTGCAGCTCCAGATTGGCTGCCAATACTTCTTGTTTTAGTTCCGAAAGAGCAGGCAGTTGAGCCACAGTAGTATAGGTGGTCTCTTGAAAATTGATGGGTTGATTTCCGTTTAGAGCAGTCAGACTTTGTAAAGCATTGGTACGAGCTGATTCATTGGCTGCAACATCAGCTTCAATCTTCATCAGTTCAAGGCGGATTTTGTTGGTCTCCAAAACGTTGGCATCACCTGTCTGTAGACGTTTTTCAAATACAGAGGTTAGTGTACGAGCATTGTTAAGGCGTTTCTCAAGCAACTCTTTCTCTTGGTTCAAGCGAATCAAGTCCAAACACAGGTTTTGAGCCTGCAACAAGACATCGCGACGTGTTGCTGCATATTGCATATCCAGTGCTGAGGCTTTCAGCTTGTTCAGTTTGTGACGTGAACCGTAAAGAGTAGGGAAATCGAATCCTTGTACCACATTCAGCTCGGTGTTGCTACCTGTTTCTTGGGTAGGACCAAAGGTCTGGGTATAGACCACTTCCGGGTCGCTTAGGTTGTTCTCACTCTTGTTAGCTTGCTTTTGAGCATTGTTGAGCTGCATATTGGCTTGCAGCTCCTTGTTGTTTTGCTCTATTTGTTGCAACACTTGCTGTATGGCATTTTGTGCTTTAAGGGGTATCAATGCCCATACACAAGCTATGGCTATAACTATTCGTTTCATACGTTTTCTTTTTTAGATTGGTTCATCAATAAATATACGATGGGGATGATGAATCCGTTTAGGAAGGTAGAGGTCATCAGACCACCGAGGATAACTTTTGCCATCGGGCTCTGAATCTCATTTCCGGGCAGCGAACCGCTTAAAGCCAATGGGATAAGGGCAAGCGCCGATGACAAAGCTGTCATCAGAATCGGGTTGAGACGGTCTAACGAACCTTGTACGATACTATCTCGCAGGTTCATGCCTTGTTCGCGAAGCAGGTTGTAGTGTGATACCAACAACATACCGTTACGGGTAGCGATACCAAACAAGGATATGAAACCAATGATGGCTGGAATGCTGATTTCGCCTGTGGTAAACAACAAGGCAAACATACCGCCAATCAGTGCCAAAGGCAAGTTAAGCAGGATGATAGCACTCTGTCGGATACTGCGGAATTCATTGTATAGTAGCAGGAAGATGACCATGATGGAGATTAGGGAGGTAAGCAACAAGGTGCGTGAGGCTGCTTGTTCGCTTTCAAACTGACCACCATATTCCACATGGTAGCCTTCGGGTAAGTCTATCTGGGTTTCTATACGGTTGCGGATGTCATTCACTACACTACGTACATCGCGTCCGGCTGTATTGGCCGAGATGACAATCTTACGTTTCACATTTTCGCGACTGATGGTATTCGGTCCCATAGCCGAGCGAACTTCTGCCACATAGTGGAGAGGTATTTTCTGTCCGTTGGCATCAATCATGAGGTTGCGAATCTTGTCCATCTCGTTTCGGTAGTTTTCTTTGGAACGTACCACTACATCGAAGGTCTTTCCTTCTTCGTATACTTGCGATACCGTTTCGCCAGCCAGATTTACACGGACAAATTCGGAGAACTCGGGCAAGGAGATGCCGTATTTGGCTAAGATTTCACGCTTGGGGGTAATCTTTAGCTGCGGACGTTCTATTTGCTGTTCTACATTGAGGTCGGCAATGCCTTCGACATCGCTCACGGCATCTTTAATTTGATTACCGATAGAGAACATACGGTTCAAATCGTTACCAAACACTTTGATGGCAATGCTGGCACGAGTACCCGACAGCATGGCATCGATACGGTGTGAGATGGGTTGTCCGATTTCGACATTGGCACCGGTTATCGTCGAGAGCTTTTCACGTATCTCTGCTACTACTTCTTCGCGCGACCGGTCTTTCAGTTCGAAAGGAGCTTCTATCTCCGAAACGTTTACACCCAAGGCATGTTCGTCCAGCTCGGCACGACCGGTCTTGCGGGCTACAGTTTGGATTTCCGGAATGGTAAGTAATAACTCTTCTGTACGCTGACCGATATGGTCTGACTCGGGTAGAGAGATACCTGGCAAACTGCTTACATTGATTGTGAACGACCCTTCGTTGAATGAGGGCAAGAAGCTGCGTCCCAATGTGAAGAAGAAACCAAGAGCTATAGCAAAGAGGCCGAATGTTCCTCCTAGAATTGTATATTTATGGTTTAGAGACCAGTTTAGAGCCTTGTGGTAATATTTGCGCAACCACGTAGCCAAGAAGGCATCTTTGGGTAGTGTGTTGCCTTTACCTTGTTTTAGCAGATAGCTACATAACACAGGAGTAAGGGTCAATGCCACAATAGTAGAGGCAAAAAGTGCCACGATGAAGGCAATGCCCAGTGGTACTAGCATACGGCCTTCCATACCCGATAAGAAGAACAAGGGGACAAAGCTCACCACAATAATAAGAGTTGAATTCAAAATCGGCATACGCACTTCGCGTGAAGCATTGAATACGACTTGGATGGTATCCAACCGTTCTTCTTTAGGCTTTTGCCAGTTGTCTCGCAGATGCTTCCATACATTTTCCACATCGACAATAGCATCGTCTACCAACGACCCGATGGCGATAGCCAAACCTCCCAAACTCATGGTGTTGATGGTAAGTCCCATGCAATGCAGGGTAAGCAATGCCATTACGAGGGCAAGCGGTAGGGTGATGAGTGAGATGATAGTGGTGCGCACATTGGCCAAGAACAGGAAGAGAACGATTACAACAAAGATGGCTCCTTCGTAAAGTGATTTCTGCACGTTGCCGATAGAGCTTTCTATGAAACGGCTCTGGCGGAAGATGTCGGTAGAGATGTGTACATCGGCAGGCAGATTCTTTTGTAAATCGACTAAAGCAGCATCCAGTTTGTCGGTCAGTTCCAAGGTGCTGGTATTAGGCTGTTTGGTTACGGTAAGCAAGACAGCTTGTTTGCCACGTTCCGATGCTGTACCCAGTTTAGGTTCTTTGGCACCAATCTGTACATCGGCAATATCGTCTAAGGTAACCGGCACCCCGTTGATGGTTTTGATAACTCCCTGTGCCAGTTCTTTGGCTTGCGTTGTGGTCAGTACACCGCGAACGATATATTCGTTCCCATATTCGTAAATCACACCACCATTGGCGTTTTGGTTTATTTGGCGGGCTGCAGTCATTACTTCGTCCAGTGTGACGCCATAGTGTTTCATCCGTCCCGGGTCGAGCAATATTTGGTATTCTTTGATGTCGCCTCCCAATACGGCTACCTGAGCCACACCTCCTGTAGAGAGCAGACGAGGGCGGATAGTCCAGTCGGCCAATGTACGCAGGTCGAGCATGGAAGTGCTGTCGGAAGTGAGGCTGACAATGAGCAACTCGCCAAGAATGGACGACTGGGGTCCCAGAGTGGGGTTACCAACATTGTCGGGGAGTTGTTCGCCTACGATGGCTAACTTCTCAGAAACAATTTGTCGAGCCAGATAGATGTCTGTATCCCAGTCGAACTCCACCCATACCACAGAGAAACCGTTGGTTGAGGAAGAACGTACGCGACGTACATGAGTAGCACCGTTGACCGCTGTCTCTACAGGAAAGGTAACCAGTTGTTCTACTTCTTCTGCTGCCATACCGTTGGCTTCGGTCATGATGACTACAGTAGGGGCATTGAGGTCGGGGAACACATCTACTTCGGTATGGAATGCCGAGTAGGTACCTCCGATGAGCAGGAGAATTGCGCCTATCAAGACGATGAGGCGATTGTGCAAGGAGAATTGGATAATCTTGTTCAGCATAGTCTCGCTCCTTTCGATTAATGTTCATGCGAATGGGCAGGGATAGCATTGGTCGCACCTGCCAATTTCACTTGGTATGAACCTTCAGTTACCACTTTGTCACCGGCATGGAGTCCGGATAGAATCTGTACCTCACAACCGTTGTCGGCTCCTAATGTCACTTCCTGTTTTTTGTAACATTCGGCATCGAGTTGTAGGTATACAAAATACAAGCCTTGCTCTTCGGTGAGGGCTGTTCGTGGCAAAGCAATGACATTCTCCATCGGTGAGGAAAGGAGGTAAACAGTCACATACGAACCCGGGAGAATTTCTCCTCGGTTATCGAATTCGAAGGTAATGGGGATGTAGTAACTATTATTGCCGGCTGCCTTGCCAAAGGATAGAACACGTCCGTTCAGTTCTTGCAGGCGGTAAACCTGATCGTCGTAGGGTGTCTGAATATTGGCGGTGGTAATGTTTCTCAGGTATTTGTAGTAACGTTCTGATACTTCTGCACGCAAAAATAGTTTTCGGTTTTGAGTGATGCTTATCAGGGGCTGACCTACAGTTACATAGTCGCCTTCGTTTACCAGGCATGTCTTTACATAACCATTCATAGGAGCTTTCATGACCTGTCCGCGTGCTGTCTGGTTGGAAGCAACCGCTTCGTAACTGATGCGTGCTTTTTCGTAAACTTGGTGTATATTGTTGTATTCTTTTTCTGAAATGATACGGCTTTCAAACAACTTTTGTGCACGTTCAAAATCTTTTAGCGCTACTTCGTAGTCGACTTTGGCACGTTGCACCGGATTGCCATCGAGCATGTCTTTGGAGGATAGTGTGATGAGTGGCATCCCTTGACGAACAGACATACCGTCGGTTACCGGTGACTGGAATGATACGATTCCGGCCACAGTGGCTACCACGGTTGTTTCATCGTTTTGGGCTGCTTGTATATAACCGCTGGTGGTGATTACCTGGTTGAATGTTTTAGGAGTTACGGTTGTTACTTTTACACCGGCAGCTTCGGCCTTCTCCTCATGGAGGACGATTTCGTCGGAATGGGTATGTTCATGAGTCATTTCAGTTTCATGGTCGTGTCCCTCGGCCGCATGGTCATGTGCTGCATGGTCATGCTTATGGTCGTGGCATGCACTGAATAAAAATAGAGCAAGTGCGCTTGCTAAAAAAGTTCTTTTCATAATTAATGATGAATTGAATAAAGTCTCTCAAAGAAATAAAAAGATAATCTGTCGGGTTACAAACAGAATTTTGCTTAGGTATGTATACATCAAAAACCGTAGGCAGTGTCTTTTCTGTCTGTAAGATGAGTGAGAACAGTTACCATTAAGGCACTTGTTTCTATTAAGCAAGGCGGGGAGGGGCTCGTAGCCCTTGTATGTGAGGAGAATATTGGTCGTGTAGCCTTTCCAGATAGAGTGAATAGGCTGTATTGACACGACTTTCGTCCGACCATAAGTGTTGTAGGCAGAAGTCGGACAATGTAAATAAGATTGTTTCAAGTGTAAAAACCGGTTCTACAGAAAAGTTGGAATGGACACGACAGCAGTGAAACTTGGTGATGCAGTCTTGCTGGCATTCTGTAGTGGGGGGTGTCGTTTGCGGGGTGTCATCATCACTGGTTTGTTCGGTATGTTGCAAGCACATGGCATGTGCATGATGATGATGGGGAAAAACAGCAGCAGTCAGCATAACCATGCAGACCATCAGTAGCAGCCAAGCTAATATGTTTTTCTTTTTCATCCCTTATTAAGAATCTTTTTTGCAAAGATATAGTTATCAACTATTCCAACCAAAGGAGTTAACATTATTCAAGAAAAGCCCTCAGTTTGCATGAGTTGTAAAGCAAACTGAGGGCTTGGTTATGAATGGAATGCGTTATATAAGGTAATTACCAAATAGAAACGCGGTTTTCTTCTGGAATGAACAAAGGATCTTCGGCTGTGATGTTGAATGCTTCATACCATGCATTGATGTGTGGCAATGCACCGTTTACACGCCAACGGCCCAAAGAGTGCGGGTCGCTCTGTGTATAGATACGGATTTGTTCGTCGCGGATATTGCCAGCCCATACATTGGCATAAGCCAAGAAGAAGCGTTGCTCGGGAGTAAAGCCATCAACAACAGGAAGCGGTTTGTCTTTGGTTGCGTTTTTGAATGCTTGGTAAGCAATCTGCAAGCCACCGTGGTCGGCCAAGTTCTCACCTAAAGTCAGTGAACCGTTAGCATGAAGGCCCGGGAGTACTTCAATCTTGTTGAAGAAGTCAACCATTACTTGAGCGCGTTCTTGGAAGCGTTCTGCGTCTTCTTTGTTCCACCAGTCTTTCAAGTTACCTTCTTTATCGAACTGACGGCCTTGGTCGTCGAATCCGTGAGTCATTTCATGACCGATTACCACACCGATGGCACCATAGTTGAAAGCATCGTCGGCATTCATATCAAAGAAAGGATATTGGAGGATACCTGCCGGGAAGCAAATTTCGTTGGTTGTCGGGTTGTAGTATGCGTTGACAGTTTGTGGAGTCATACCCCATTCGTCGCGGTCAACCGGTTGACCGGCTTTGCTCAACATATAGTCATATTCGAATTCGTTTGCACGCTCAATGTTGTTGAAGTAGAAGTCGTTTTTGTCAATAGTAAGAGCTGTATAGTCTCTCCATTTATCAGGATAACCAACTTTTACATAGAAAGTATTCAGCTTATCCAATGCTTTTGCCTTGGTCGAATCGCTCATCCATTCCAGATTTTGGATACGCTCTCCTAAAGCAACTTGCAAGTTCTTTACCAATTTGAACATACGGTCTTTAGCTTCAGCCGGGAAGTATTTCTGAACATACATTTGACCTACCGCTTCGCCCAAGATGCCGTCTACTACACCAACAGCACGTTTCCAACGAGGTTTCTGCTCTTGTTTACCAGACATTTTCTTTCCGTAGAATTCAAAGTTCTGTTGGTCGATTTCATCGTTTAATGTCGAAGCAGCGAAGTCGATGAGTTTCCATTGCATATAAGCAATCTGGTCTTTTAAATCTACAGTGTTGATGATGTTGGCTGTTTCTTTTATCGGGTCAATCTGTGACAAACTAAGTTCTTTAACATCTTTCAGACCCAAGGTGTTGAAGTATGCATCCCAGTTGATGCCCGGAATCATTGCTTTGACTTCATCGAGAGTCATCTTGTGATAGTTAGCATACGGATTGCGTTGCTCTACAGCATTGAAAGAAGCTTTTGCCAATCGAGTTTCGATGTTCATAACAGCTTCCATATTGGCTTTAGCTTCTTCAGCAGTGAAACCGCAAAGTTCAAACATTTTGGCAATGTGAGCTTTGTAGGCATTACGGATGTCTGTTTTGTCAGCATCGTTGTCAAGGTAATATTCTTTCTCGCCCAAAGAGAAACCGCTTTGGTAAGTTTGAATCAAATTCTTTTGGCTGTCCATGACATCGGCACCTACATAAACAGCAAAGTATACATCGAGACCTTTGCGACGCAACTCGGCCATTAAGCTGGAAATTTCAGCTTTGTCTTTGATACCTGCAATACGGTCGAGATAAGGTTTGATAGGAGCGATACCATCGGCATTGCGCTTTACGCTATCCATAGCCATGTTGTACAAATCACCGATTTTCTGTGCTACACTTCCCGGTTCGTTTTGTTTGGTAGCGAGTTCGTCGATGAGGCCTTTTAGTTGGGTGCGGTTGTTTTCAGCTAATTGGTCGAAAGAACCGAAGCGTGAATACTCGCTGGTAAGCGGGTTGTTTTTCATCCAACCACCACATGCATACTGGTAGAAATCGGTCCCCGGTATGGCACATGTATCCATGTTTTCCAATTTGATACCAGCTGTTTGAGCAGCTTCCTTTTTGCTGTTGCAGCCAGTAGAGGCGAGCAAGGCAAGTGCCATGATAGGCAAACAATACTTCATTTTCATAGTTAATAAAATTAGTTAATTTTAAAGTCTTCCAATTCCATAGAAACCCGTTCCCATTCTTCTACCAAGGAGTCGGCTTCAGCTTTTAGGATGCGGTGTTGCTCGTATAAAGTCATATCGG
>DYCT01000075.1 GCA_019417975.1 Bacteroides sp. | reverse complement strand
GCAACGATTCATAAAAATTAAATCAGTTCAGACCATATCTAAAAGATTTATTGGATTATTCCATAGAAAATCGCTACTTTTGCAACCAAATCATCAAAACCACATTATTTATATAATATGCAAGAAAAGATTATCATTCTTGACTTTGGGTCACAGACCACGCAGCTCATCGGCCGTCGTTTGCGCGAGCTGAATGTATACTGCGAAATTGTGCCCTACAACAAGTTTCCGCATGGCGATGAAACAGTAAAAGGTGTAATCCTCTCCGGCAGTCCTTTCTCTGTGTACGACGCTTCTGCTTTCAAAGTAGATTTGAGCGAAATCAGAGGAAAATACCCAATTTTAGGTATATGCTACGGTGCGCAATTCATTTCTTATTCAAACGGTGGTAAAGTAGAGCCGGCCGGCACACGCGAATACGGTCGTGCTCACCTGAGCCAATTCGACACCCAAAACATCTTGTTCAAGGATGTCAAGGCAAATACACAAGTATGGATGAGTCATGGCGATACGATTACTGCCATTCCGGCCAATTTCCGCATCATTGCTTCGACCGATAAGGTCAAGATTGCAGCTTACCAGATTGAAGGCGAAAAGGTATGGGGCGTACAATTCCACCCGGAAGTATTCCACAGCGAAGACGGTACACAGATGTTGAAAAACTTTGTAGCCGACGTATGTGGATGCAGCCAAAGCTGGAGTGCAGCTTCGTTTGTTGACACCACAGTAGCCGAATTGAAAGCACAGGTAGGAACCGACCGTGTCATCTTGGGCTTAAGTGGCGGTGTGGATTCTTCGGTAGCAGCCGTATTGCTCCATCGCGCTATCGGCAAGAACCTGACTTGCATATTCGTAGACCATGGTTTGCTCCGTAAAGACGAATTCAAAAACGTAATGCACGATTACGAATGCTTAGGTTTGAATGTAATCGGCGTAGACGCCAGCGAGAAATTCTTCAAAGACTTGGAAGGAGTAACCGACCCGGAACAGAAAAGAAAAATCATCGGTCGCGACTTCGTAGAAGTGTTCAACGAAGAAGCACATAAGATAACCGATGCCAAATGGTTGGCACAAGGCACCATCTACCCGGACCGCATCGAGAGCTTGAACATCACCGGAAAGACTATCAAGAGCCATCACAATGTAGGCGGTCTTCCCGAAGAGATGCATTTGCAGCTTTGCGAACCTTTGCAGTGGCTGTTCAAAGACGAAGTACGCCGTGTAGGTCGCGAGTTGGGTATTCCGGATCACCTCATCAGCCGTCATCCATTCCCCGGACCGGGTCTTGCCGTACGCATCTTGGGTGATATCACCCGCGAAAAAGTACGCATCCTGCAAGATGCCGATGATATCTTCATCCAAGGTCTGCGCGATTGGAAAGTGCAGGAAGCCGACGGTACAGAAACCAGCCTCTATCATAAAGTATGGCAGGCAGGCGTCGTATTACTCCCTGTACAGAGTGTTGGTGTGATGGGCGACGAACGTACTTACGAACGTGCCGTTGCATTGCGTGCCGTTACCTCGACCGATGCCATGACAGCCGACTGGGCTCACCTTCCCTACGAATTCCTTGCTAAAGTATCGAACGACATTATTAATAAGGTAAAGGGAGTGAACCGCGTATGCTATGACATTTCGTCAAAACCACCTTCGACAATCGAATGGGAGTAATCCCACAAGCATAAAGTGCCCCGACATTAGTTCGATTAAGTTACGGTTGCCATAGTGCACCATGTCGATTTCAAATTAAGAAAGCTGATACGAATATCTTACAGTCGGGGTTCACATCATATAAGATAATAAAAGATTCAGCCTCCGAAGCCCAAGCACACTTGGATACCTCGGAGGCTGAATCTTTTTAATTATCGTATCGTGCAGATGTTATTTCACAAACACCTTGAAGGTCTTATTACCACGTCTTACAATATTGATACCTCTCTGCATCTCGCAGATGCGTCGACCTTGCAAATCGAAATACTCCGTCTTTTCATCACCTGTATATATCAGGCTCTCGATAGTAGCAGGGTCTTTCTTGGTGAAGTAGCCATCGATATAGTTGGCATAACGATGGTCGGTTTTAGTCTCGTCATACGCAATGGCACCTTTCAGTGTTGTACAACCGAAGAACATCTCGTCACTGCTCTCTACTTTTGTTGTAACAAACTTGTCATCGGCATAGATGGTGGTGAGGCCTGAACAACCTGAGAACATACTTCCCATATATGTTACGTTCGATGTATTCAAGTTCTCAATACCTTCTATTTCGGTCAGATTTTCACATTCATAGAACCATACCACACAGCTTGTAGGTCTTGCATTGGCAAAAGAGGCATCGAACACCACTTTCTTAATGTTTTCTCTTTCAGAAAGCCATTGCGGACCATCATCACCCGTGATCAGCGAATACGCCCCACTTGGTTTCGCTGCATCATGTTTAAACGTTAGCACCCCATTGGCTGCATCGAACACGGCATAAGACTCCGAAGTCTGCGCCTGAATAGAACTTGCCCACATAGGCAGACATAGCAAAACTGTCAACAAAAGCCTAACGGCTCGTAGATTAGAATTAAAAAAAATAGTTTTGTTCATAAATATAACGATTTAATTGGCTAATTATTCTTCCGTACGGACATCTGCAAAACATCCAAAGAACTTTCCAGGCTCTAATTTCGTGTAGCGTGCATGTGCAATCATTTTTCATAGTACGACACTCACTAAGCGTACAATTGTCGCATATTTCCTCACAAAAACAATGATTTATTATTAAAAATAAAATAATATCACCTAATAATTACACTTCCCTTACTTCTTGCATCAAAAACGGCGAACACCCATTACTTTACTATCACTTTACAAAAAGACCTTAACAAAGCTATTTTAAACTTATAAATAGAAAATATTTCCTCAAAAAACTATCGAATTCGGAAAAACATCTATCTTTGTGACTTGGATACTAATTAAATAGTAGTGTATAATCTTTATTTTAATCATACGAATATGAAACATTTTTTCCGTACACTATGTACAGCTCTAATGACAATATTTGCCATTGGTACTACAGTAGGCCAGCAGATGCCTCCTATTCCGGTAGATACAAACGTACGTATCGGTAAGTTGGACAACGGCCTCACTTACTACATCCGTCACAATGAACTGCCTGAAAACAGAGCCGATTTTTACATCGCTCAGAAAGTCGGTTCTATCCTCGAAGAAGACAGCCAGCGTGGTCTTGCCCACTTCTTGGAGCACATGTGCTTCAATGGTACGACCCATTTCCCCGGAGATGCTTTGAAAAATTATTTGGAAACAATCGGTGTTCGCTTTGGCGAAAACCTCAATGCTTATACATCTGTAGACGAAACGGTCTACAACATTTCCAATGTTCCCGTGAGCCGCGATGGTATCGTCGACTCTTGTCTGCTTATCCTTCACGACTGGTCGAACGACTTGACACTCGACCCGGTAGAAATCGATAAGGAGCGTGGTGTTATCCATGAGGAATGGCGTACACGCACCGGAGCCATGATGCGTATGTACGAACGTGCGTTCCCTATCATCTACGAAGGAAGTCGTTATGGCAACCGTTTGCCTATCGGTACCATGGAAGTGGTAGACAACTTCCCTTATCAGGTATTGCGCGACTATTATGAAAAATGGTATCGTCCCGACCAGCAAGGTATCGTTGTAGTAGGCGACATCGATGTAGACAAGGTCGAAGCTAAAATCAAAAGCATGTTTGCCGATATCGAAATGCCGAAAGATGCAGCCGAACGTGTTTATTATCCGGTACCCGACAACAAGGAACCTATCATCACCATCGAAAAGGATAAGGAACAGCCCAATGTGATGATGTTTGTATTCAACAAACACGAAGCTATCCCCAACGAAGCAAAAAGCACCATGGACTATATGGTCTTGACCTATGCCATGGATATGATAAGCCAGATGCTCAACGTCCGTCTGTCTGAATTAACCCAAACTCCGAACCCTCCATTCATCTTTGCCGAAACTTACGACAGCGACTTCTTCGTAGCTAAGACAAAAGATGCCTTTACAGGTATAGCAGCTAGCAAAGACGATGGTATCGAAACAGCTTTGCGCACTTTGTTGCGCGAGATGGCGCGCGCACACCAGTTTGGCTTTACAGCTACTGAATACGAACGTGCCAAAGCCGAATACCTCAGCCACCTGGAATCGGCTTACAACGAACGCGACAAACAAAAGAACGACCAGCTTGTCAACCAATACGTTCGTCACTTCATCGACAATGAACCCATCCCGGGTATCGAAAACGAATTTGCAATCATGAACCAGATTGTTCCGAACATCCCGGTCGAAGCTATCAACCAGATTATGGGTCAGCTGATTTCAGGCGAAAACCTGGTAGTTTCCATCTTCTGCCCGGACAAGGAAGGTATGAAATTGCCGGTCAAAGAAGACATCTTGAAAATCATCAACGAAGTAAAAGCTGAAAAGATTGAAGCATACGTAGACAAAGTATCCAACGAACCGTTGATGGCCAAAACTCCGAAAGCCGGCAAGGTTGTAAAGACACAAGACGGCCCGATGGGAACCAAGGTTATGACACTGTCAAACGGTGTGAAAGTGGTTTTGAAAAAGACCGACTACAAAGCCGATGAAATCTTGATGAAAGCTTTCAGCTTGGGTGGCAGTTCACTGTTCCCCACAGAAGAAATCATCAACATCGAGTCTATGAACGATGTTATCCAAGTAGGCGGACTGGGCAACTTCAGCGTAGTAGAGCTTCAAAAAGTATTGGCCGGAAAGAAAGCATCGGCTTCTGCAAACATCGGCAACCTGACAGAAGGTGTAAACGGCAGCTGTGCTCCGAAAGATTTGGAAACCATGATGCAGCTTACTTACCTGCTGTTTACTGCTCCTCGCATGGATATGGATGCATTCAATTCATATAAGAGCCGCACAAAAGCTTCTTTGGAAAACATGGAAGTAAACCCTATGATTGCATTCAG
Source organism: Bacteroides sp. (assembly GCA_019417975.1). Classification (GTDB taxonomy): domain Bacteria; phylum Bacteroidota; class Bacteroidia; order Bacteroidales; family Bacteroidaceae; genus DYCT01. Next base: position 3,667 of record DYCT01000075.1, on the reverse strand, counting down.
CGACTCATTGCAGGCAGCTCTCTTCAACCACCACCCGCGTGCCATCCGCATCAAAGCCGACATGGTTGATAAGATTGACTACTCGAAAATCATGGAAATGTATAAAGACCGCTTCAAAGATGCAAGCGACTTTACCTTTATACTTGTAGGTAACATCGACGAAGAAGCAGCTAAACCACTCATCGAAACTTACTTGGCTTCACTGCCTTCTATCAACCGCAAAGAGACATACCGCGACAACAAGATGTATTTCCGCAAAGGTGAATACAAGAATGTCTTTACCCAGAAGATGGAAACTCCGAAAGCTACCACTTTGACATTCTATAGCGCAGACATGCCTTTCACCTTGGAAAACGCGATTTTGGCCGAAGCAACCGAACAAGTGCTCGACATGGTTTACACAGAAGAGGTACGCGAAAAAGAAGGTGGCACATACGGTGTAGGCATATTTGCTACACTCAAGAAGTATCCGAAAGAACAGGCTTACATGCAGATTGTATTCGACACCGACCCGGATAAATGCGAAAAGATGGTAGACATCGTATTGAAGGAAGCTGAAAAAGCAGCAAACGAAGGTCCGAAAGCCGAATACCTGAAGAAAGTAAAAGAATTTATGCTGAAGAAGCATAAAGAAAACTTGAAAGAAAACGGTTACTGGCTGAACGCCCTCAACGACTACTATTTTATGGACTATAACTCTGTAGAAGGTTACGAAAAAATAGTAGAAGGTTTGACTACTGCCAAGATTCAGAAATTCCTGAAAGACTTATTGTCTCAGAAGAACCGCACCGAAGTCATCATGACAGGCGTAAAAGAATAATCACACATATCTCTTCTATCAGGGGCGGACATCAGTCCGCCCCTGATTTATCTAACACCCTCTTCTATGCTCCTACTCACGCTCCGCAAGCACCAGAAATTGGCAGAAAAGCGAAACCCGGCATTCGACCAAAACCGCTTTGCCAAGTATTTCACCTACTTCGGTGGGGCATTCATGCTTATCTACCTCTTAGTTATCGGCATCATACTGGTACCCATGTTTAATGACATTTTCCCGAACATGGAACCTTACCACATCCTCAATCAAGGTCTCATCTACATCTTCGGAATCGGTTTCCTATTCCGCTTCGGATTTCAGAAACAGTTGGCTAAAGAAATCAAACCATATCTTTTGCTTCCCATCAGTCGCAAACGCCTGCTCGGCACTTACCTGCTGCAAAATCTGTTGAGTGGCAACAACCTAATCGGACTATTCTTGTTCGTACCTTTTTCGCTGCTCTCCATTTATAAGTTTTACGGCCTTACCGGTGTACTACTTTACTGCATCGGCATGTGGCTGCTCTCCCTACTCAACTCCCTGTGGTATCTGCTCTGCCGTACGTTGTTAAACGAGCGTACTGTCTTCCTGGTGTTGCCCATCGCCTTCTACCTGCTTTGGCTGGCAGCCGACTTTGGTTTTGCGGGTCATCCCCTGAGCACTTTCACCATGAACCTGGGCGAAGCATTCATCCTTGGAAACCCCATCGCATTTATCGGTGTCATCGCAGCCATCGGTGTCCTGTTCTGCTTGCTCTACCTATTGCAAAGCCATTTCATCTACACCGAAATCGCACGCCAAAAAGATACGACAGTAAAACATATTTCCGAATACCGCTTTCTGGAACGTTTCGGAGAGATAGGCGAATACTTCCGTTTGGAGCTGAAACTCATCTTCCGCAACAAGGCTTGCAAGAACTCGTTCCGAATGGGCATCATCGCCATCCTTATGTTCAGTCTGCTCATCAACATCGACATCGAAGGCGAAAGCATGTACAGCAGCAATACAGGACAAAGTTTCGTATTGGGCTACTGCTACGCTGTGCTTGCCCTGATGCTCACCCAAATTATGAGCTACGAGGGCAACTACCTCGACGGACTGATGAGCCGGAAAGAGTCTATCTACAACTTGCTGTTGGCCAAATACTATTTCTATTGCATAATAGCACTGCTCCCCTTCCTTCTGCTGCTACCGGCTGTGATACGCGGACGCATCACACTCTTGGCGTCCCTATCCTACATGTTGCTGGCCATTGGCCTCATTTACTTCATCATGTTTCAGTTGGCTGTCTACAACAAACGGAAAACCCCACTCAACGAAAGCCTTTCGGGCAAAAACAACGGCGGAAACATATTCCAAGTATTTGTTTCTTTTACTGCCCTACTGCTTCCGATGTTACTCGAAAGCATCCTATCGCCTTTGTTTGGTACCACCACGACCCAATGGATTTTCAGCGGAGTCGGACTGCTGTTGGTACTAACCTCACGCTATTGGATTCGCAATGTGTACCGCCGCTTCATGAAACGACGCTATCAAAACATGGAAGGATTCCGAAGCTAAACATTTTGTATAACCCTATTCCTCAAACCATACGGATATGATTTTAATTGAAAACCTACAAAAGAAATTCGGCGAAAAGATAGCCGTAAATATCGAACACTATACTTTGGACGATGGAGACATGCTGGGCTTGGTAGGTAACAACGGTGCCGGAAAAACCACCTTGTTTCGCTTGTTGCTCGACTTGCTCAAGGCCGACGGGGGACACATCCAAATAAACGGCATCGAAGTAAGCCAAAGCGAGGAATGGAAATCCACCACCGGAGCTTTTATCGATGAAGGCTTCCTCATCGACTACCTGACTCCGGAAGAATACTTTCATTTTATCGGCAAGATGTACGGACTAAACCAAACAACCATCGACGAGCGTCTGAGCCGGTTCGACCGCTTTATGAACGGAGAGGTGTTGGGACAGAACAAATACATCCGCAATTTCTCCATGGGCAACAAGCAGAAGATAGGTATCATCAGCGCCATGCTGCACCAGCCTTCCCTTCTGATACTGGACGAACCATTCAACTTCCTGGACCCAAGTTCACAGTCGGTCATCAAACACCTGCTGCAAGACTATCACCGGGAGACCAACGCCACCATCCTCATCTCAAGCCATAACTTAAACCACACCACCGACATCTGCCCCCGCATCGCCTTGCTGGAAAACGGCTCTATCATCCGCGATATCAAAAACCGGGAAGGCTCGGCCGAAAAAGAACTGGAGATCTATTTCAATGTGGAATAAACAACCCTACTCAAACCGCCTGTTGTTGCCCCTCCTGCTGTTTGCCACGGCAGGACTGCTCTCTTCGTGCCGAAGCACAGCACCGCAACTGGATTATCGCGAACTGGCACAAGCCTCCATCCGGTTGGGTGTCGACATCGAGCTGACCGACAATCATAAGCTCTACATCGAAGCATCCAAATGGATAGGCACTCCTTACCGCTATGGAGGGCATAGCCTGCAAGGGACAGACTGCTCCGGATTCACATCCCTGATTTATAAAAAGGTGTACCGGCGCACCCTGAAGCGCAGCAGCGAAGAGCAACGCAAGTACGACTGCCACAGCATCCGACGGAAACAGCTGCAGGAAGGCAATCTGGTGTTTTTCCACAACGGCCGGAAAAGCCGGACTGCCACCCATGTAGGCATCTATCTCAAAGAAAACAAATTCATCCATGCCAGCACCCGGCAAGGAGTCATTGTCAGCAGCCTCGACGAGCCTTATTACCGCAGCCACTGGCTTTGTGGCGGAATCGTGAAATAAAGTTTCAGAGCCTGCCCGAACCTGCATC
>DYCT01000074.1:5429-8667 GCA_019417975.1 Bacteroides sp. | reverse complement strand
AGAGGACGGAAATTGACTGGATATTATGTATATATTTATAAAACAATGACTTATGAAAACAGAAATCGCATATTTGCGAACTGAAGCCATTTTGTTTGCAAATATGCGATTCTCGTGCTGTATAAATATGCATTCTGTACAATTTGACAGTTTGCTATTTATGTCGAATTGATATTTATGATTAGCCCTGCTGCAAATAAATGCAGCAGGGCTAATATTTATGGATAGAGAGGGATATTATCTTGAGAACTCGTAGTGGCCACTACCACCTTCGAACGACAATACACCATCGTCCGAACGAACCCATCTATAGGGGATGAAGATTTTTCCGTCTTTCTTCACTTGCCATGTTCCGGGCTTCATGTTGGTCATCACTACCTTGAATGTGCCATTGCCCTGAATGTTCAGTTCGGCTTTACCGTTTATGAGTTCACCATCTTTACTGAACGTTACGATTCGGTCGGCAAGGATGGCTCCTACTAATTTTTCTTCTTTCAGCAGCTGTGCCTTGTGCAATTCATTGCAAGTATTGTCTGCCACCTGAATCACATTCAGGAAATAATCCTCATTGGCTGGAGCAGACGGTGATACTTCCACTCTCCATGCTCCTCTTTCGTTTCTCGGGTCCGGTCTGTTGGGCATGGCGTCATTTTCATAGTTGGTGCCGTTTACCCAAAACTCTTTTCCTTTACCGCCGATTATCTGCATGTCGAGATTCTCTTTTTCCGGGAGCAACACCGTGTTGCACAACATGCCCGAATCGCCATCTTTGGTTCTTTTTACAACAAATTCATTGTCGGTCAATTGAGGCTCTTCGATGCTGTGAAGCAACCAGTGTTTTTTAAAGTCGGGGTTTGAAGAAACTATCTTATCGAACACGACCATTGCAGCTGGTACTTTTTCCGATTTCAGATTGAGGAAAACAAACGAGCGTTTCACTTCTTTCACTTTGTTGGAATACGCCTTCGTGATGTCTCCACTCAGGTATGAGTAGTCCGGAGCCATATCATCTCCACCTATGCCATGTGCCAACACTTTTCCTGTGGTATATTCATCGCTCAGCAAGTCGGCAAACGAACGGCAAGTCTCCCATCGGTCGCCCGGCATTCTCTGTCCGCCATCGTTGTCGGCAAATTGGGTCTTATCAGAACCTCCATAGTTCCAAGCTTCGAACTTCTCGTTCGGGTCGAACACAAGCAGTGAATTGTGAGCGACAGTGCGTTTAAAGAAGTTCTTGTTGTGCGGACTGTTATATCCGCCCGATGTGCCATGATAAGCTCCTGCATCGATAGCAAGTGGTCCTTTATAGTATATCTGGAATGCACCGGCATCCATGTGCTGATGGTTTCCCACGAAATGTTCGTTAATCTTCATTTCTGCGATGACACTGTTCTTGTCCCATCCGGTTCGGGCTATCATCCATCCGAAAGGTGTTCCCGAATATTTTGTCAATGGCAATGTCTCCGGGCTTTGTGGTTCTATGTCGGTGTCTTTCCAAAGTACATCGAAGATGAGGCAATGATTGTCTATCTTCGGGCTACGTTGATATTCGTATGCCAAATACGGGTCTTTGTAATAACTATAGGCGAGCAGTGCCGGTAGTCCGTAAGAGCCTCCGATGCCCGGGTTTACGTCGCCCGCAGGGAGTATCCGTCCGTCCGGACGGCGTCTGTACAGAAAGTCGTATAATACAAATTGCTGCGAAGGATTGTATACGTTTTCCACTCCCATCCGTGACAAAATCCATAATGAGAACAAATCGTTGCTGAAGCGTACATTGGCATAGCTTGTGCCTTGATGGTAATTATGTCCGTCGTATATGTAGTTTCTTACCGGAATGTAGTCTTTGCACAACATGCTCATCACATGGTTATACATGTCGGGATATTCATCGTATATGGCGATTGCTGCAGAAAGCATATCTCTCAGTACCATCCATTCTGATGAGTGTCCGGCTATCGGTTCCGTATTTTTAGGAGGGTATCCACACTCCATGGTTTTCGCTATTCTGACAAACTCGTTGATGTAGGCTTTCTTTTCCGAATCTTTCATCTGGTCGTAGCACCAGTCGTAGACCATAGCGCCACACATAAGCATCGAACCACTGGCACGCGACATGTCGCCTTTCTTACCATAATTGGTGTTGCGAAGTGTGTCGAGCATGGCCACGATAGCTTTTCGGGCTACAGCTTTCTTCTTGTTCAGAAGGTAATCGAGAGCGTCCAGTTGTACACGGCTTGTCACACCGCGCATTTCGGCATAATATCTGAAACCCGATTTGTCCGGGGCTTTGGCTTCTTCTTCCGGAGTACGTTCGATACTCAGTCTCTTCAGCTTGTCGATGGATTTTTGGATTTCCGGATGTTTTACTCTTTCTTTCAAGTCTGGGATATCCGATGAGCGTAAGTACAATCGCGGATGGGCAGTAGGAGGTATTGGTATTTCCACTCCGTTTACCTTTCTCCAGTCCACTTTGTCTGCAGCAACGGCAGGTGTGTTTATCCCTCCGGCAAGGCTTAAACAAGCCAATATAACAAAAGCAGTTTTCCTCATAAACATTTAATTATAGGTTATTTAAACATGATTGATAGGCTAATGATGATTTGCTTTATGCAAATTATACTAATGCAAAAGTAATAATTTTGTACGTAACGGCAATGTGGGTTTTATAATTTATTGAAAGCATATCGTTTGGAACCAACTGAGGTTGGTAAAAGGTATAGGTTTACTGTCTTTTTGGGGGCTTACGGTGTGGAAGATGATGCCTATATCGGAAATAATATTTTATGAGGTGTGGATTAACAATAAAAATCCCCATAGTTTTGATTAACTACGGGGATTCTTTCTATCTATGTTGTAATGAGAGTTCCTATTCTTATATACTTATTCCTTTTATGGTTGGATGGATTGGATAATGAAATTGAAACAAATACCAAATAGGGTATTACATTTATAGATAATGAAAATGGTTTATAGCGTTTAAAACAGGTTACACCCATTCGTGAATATGCTTACGGATGGCATTGGATTCGCTCAATAGCCGGATGAATGCTTGTGTGGAATGCTTTCGGTAGCTGTTTTCCAACATGTGGATGCATCCTTCCATCTCGTTTTCGGGTACATCGATAGGAATGGCTTTGACTTCTTTTTCATCGTGGATGGTAGCTTCGGAAAGAATCGTAATCAGATTGCTTTGTCTGATGAGTTTTAAAAGAATATGTACCTCGTTCAGTTCTAC
>DYCT01000074.1:0-5419 GCA_019417975.1 Bacteroides sp. | reverse complement strand
GTTCTACTCTTACTCTTAGTTGTGGGCAATAGCGTGCCATGACTAAGTCGAAAGCATTGCGGGCTTGCAGGCCATGTGCCGGTAGAGCAATATCGAATTTTTCAATTTCGGATAATGAGATTTTTTCTTTTTGGGCTAAGGAGTGATTCTGATTGACGATGACTGCCAAATGATTGCTGAACAAGACATGCGATTCGATACCGGTGTAGCGTTGAGTAGGTTTGAATGCCAATACAAAATCGATTTCGTGTTTTATCAACATATTCATTAACTCCTCCATGGGCTTGTAGTAGATGTTCAGCTTTACCTTGGGATAGGTTTTCATAAAGGTTAAGAGGGTTTCCGTAAGTAGGGGGCTGAATGTGAATGTAACTCCAATGTTAAGTGTGCCGGTCAGGAGTTGTTTCAGATCTTGCATATGATTGGTACATGTTTCGGCTGCATGAATGGTTTGAAGTGCAAACGGAACCAACTCCGTACCTGCTTCGGTTAAGTTTACCGTATGGCTATTGCGCTCGAATAGCTGCATGTCTATTTCTTGCTCTAATTGTCTAATCTGTTGTGATAAGGTGCTTTGAGTGATGTTTAGGGCCTTGGCAGCTTCCGAAAAATTAAGTGTACTTGCTACTTTTACGAAGTATTTTAATTGTCTTAGTTCCATAGGGTAATCGTAGATATTTATTTGCAAAATTAGCTATTCTTACTTATCGAGTTGCTTGAAAAGAGATTTTTTTCCATAAAAACATGGGGGTAGTGGCTCCTATTACCATGCCTAAAATGATGAAAGTGCAAGTCAGTCCATTGGAGGCAAGCAAATAGAAATAATGAGTGAAAGCCAATTCGTCTTGCTGGAAAAGGCAAAGGAATAGGGCTTTTACACATCGGTAGGCATACATTCCCGGAATCATGGGAAGTAGTGCCGGAGCGAAACACGATTCGGCCGGGCATTTTATCTTAGGTGCCAGTAATACGGATAATACACCAATCGCGAAAGCTGCTAAAGTACTGGCTGGTATGATGTGTAGATTTAGAATGTCATTGTTCATGAGTATGAAGCGGCAAGCATGTCCCACAGCAGCTGTAAGGGCACAGCAGGGATAAACACGCTTGGGTGGATTGCTGATGCTGGCAAAACCAATAGCGGCTATTGCAGCAAAGAATCCATCTTCTAAAAAATCGAATGCTATCATTTTCTTGAGTTTGATTAAAACCAACGTAAATTCATCAGTAACAGTCCGCCACATAGTCCGGCCGATAGACAGAATGTCAGTATGGCTGCGTTCATAAATCGGCTGAACGAGCATAAATAGTGTCCGTCAAGCATGTCGCTCACTGAATTGATGTAGGGTACACCGGGTATCAGATAGAGTACACTGGTTCCTAAAGCTACATCGGGAGTATTGCCCCAGCCGAAGACGTAACCGCTTGCTCCTATCACAGAAGAGAAAAAGGCTGAACAGAAGAAGACCAAGCGGACATCGGCTTTATCGTCCAACATAATTTGCTTGAGTAAATATCCGGCAATGGTGGCAATGAAGACAATAAGCATGGAGGTGAGGTCGCCTTGAAACAGTCGGCAAAACGAAGCATTGGCAAGCGAGGCGAGGATGAGCACCATCCAACGATTGGTCGTGTGCGCCTGCTGGACGATGCGATTGGTCTGCTTGCGTGTCCATTGATAGTCCATTTGGTTGTCGGCAACTTCCCAACTTAGTTTGCTGAGCTGGGTGATGATATGAAAATTGATTCCACCTTTGTGGATGGCACTATAATGATTTGCTATTTCCAAGTTGGAATCTTGCCACACCGATACCAATACGTAGGAAGGCATGAGCGCAATGCTCATTTCTACATGGAAGGCATGAGCCATGCGACGGACATTTTTTTCGATACGGATACAAGTAGCACCACATCCTAATAGCCACGCAGCATATTCAGCTAAAAAATAGCAAATCTCAGAGAGCTGTTTGGGAGTATAATTCATTTGCTTTCTTTCTCTATAATATCTCCCGGACAGTAAAATAGGTTAGCGTTTTTTTCGATTCCGATGACATGATGTGCTTTTATAAAGCGCAAAATAGGCATACGAAAATGATACATGGTTCTGATGATAAGTACGAATGCCAATAGCGATACTGTTACACTCCAAATGGTCATAAGTTGATTCATAATGATATTCCTTTCTTTTTGATTACGCTGCAAAGATATGGTGGGCGATGTGTTAAAAATACAAATGGTATATGTTTGTTCCGATAGCTGCTATCGGAATTTTCTTAGACCATATCTATTGAAATAATCGGGCAATAACAGGTATGTTTGAAAAAAAATGGTTAAGTTTGTTTTGTAATTAGTATTTAATCATCTATTATTATAGTTCGGAATAACATGAAAAAGAAAATTTTGTTTGCAGGTTTGTTTCTGTTTTCTTTAGGGTTGGCCACAACGGTTCAGGCACAACGTAAGCTAGGCACTCACAACTCTATGACGTATATGAAACCGTGTGGTGGCGGAAAGATGATGGCAATGTGGCCTTTTGCCAAATGTCAAAGCATGACATATATAGAGCAATATGCATTTGGTGTGCGCTTTTTCGATCTTCGTATTCGTTTTATCGATGGACGTCCCTGCTTTGCGCATGGCGAAGTAGAGTTTTGCGAAGTAGATGCCTATACCGTACTTGCTTATTTGAATGAAAAGGGGGATTGCGAAACACAGCATGAAGCATTCAGAGCTTTGGCGAAAGAGTGCGAAGAAAAATATACGAACATCGAGTTCTGTGGCGGTTGGACCAAGTATCCGGGCGACCATCCGGTCATCTATCAGTTTAGTGGAAATATTTCACCACGTATTGAGAATTATAAAGTGTTTACGATGCTCAACGAAGGACTGGATGAAGTGAAGCAGGGCAAGAAAGCCAGTATTAAGAAACTGGGTGGGGGCGTGAAAGAGTTTGCACAGCGTCCTGAGGGCTTTGCTGAAAAAGACAATCCTGGATTCTGGTCGGAATGGTTGAACGACCCGACACAGGAAAATACAATATTGATGCTCGATTTTCCTGAAAAAGGAGCACCGGAGAGTTGGGTGAAGGAGCATAGTTCCAAGCAAAGATTAGATTTGAAGAAACGATTCAAGTAAAAGAATGCTTTGTTTGAGGACGTAATAAATAAGCAGTGTTAAATCCTCAAGCGTAGTAACGGATAAGGAGAATAAGTTAAATAAAAATGTCCGAGAGGGAGTCTCGGACATTTTTATTTGGCTTATGAATTCATGCTCATTAGGAATTCGTCGTTGTCGCGTGTCTTTTCCAAGCGGTCTTTGACAAAGTCCATTGCTTCTATCGGAGTCATGTCTGAAAGGTATTTGCGGAGTATCCACATACGGTCGAGCGTCTGCTTGTCGAGCAGCAAGTCGTCGCGACGTGTACTTGATGCCACGATATTTACAGCCGGGAAGATGCGTTTGTTCGACAAGTTACGGTCAAGCTGCAATTCCATATTGCCGGTTCCCTTGAATTCTTCGAAGATGACTTCATCCATTTTCGAACCGGTATCAATCAGAGCTGTAGCGATGATGGTAAGCGAACCTCCGTTTTCAATGTTGCGGGCAGCACCGAAGAAACGCTTAGGCTTGTGTAGTGCATTGGCGTCCACACCACCCGAAAGGACTTTGCCCGAAGCTGGTGATACGGTGTTGTAAGCACGTGCCAAGCGAGTGATAGAGTCGAGGAAGATGACTACATCGTGACCGCATTCCACCATACGTTTGGCTTTTTCCAATACGATGCCGGCAATCTTTACATGGCGTTCTGCAGGTTCATCGAAAGTAGAGGCAATGACTTCTGCATTGACACTGCGAGCCATGTCGGTAACTTCCTCCGGACGTTCGTCAATGAGGAGCATAATCATGTAGACTTCCGGATGGTTGGCTGCAATGGCATTGGCGATGTCTTTCATCAAGATGGTTTTACCGGTCTTAGGCTGTGCTACGATGAGGGCACGCTGACCTTTACCGATAGGAGCGAACATATCTACAACGCGAGCAGACAGGTTGTCGCTGTAGCCCCCTTTGCAGAGTTTGAACTTCTCGTCCGGAAAGAGGGGAGTCAAGTGGTCGAATGGAACACGGTCGCGGACAAAAGCTGGGTCGCGTCCGTTGATTTTTTCTACTTTTACCAATGGGAAGTATTTTTCACCTTCTTTGGGCGGGCGGATGGTACCTTCTACTACGTCACCTGTTTTCAAACCAAACAATTTGATTTGCGATTGTGATACATAGATATCATCGGGCGAAGAAAGGTAGTTATAGTCTGATGAACGGAGGAAGCCATATCCGTCGGGCATAATTTCTAGTACGCCTGTTCCCATCAAGATGCCTTCAAATTCGTAGGGCTTTTCTACCGGCTTACGTTCATTGAGCTGTTGTTCGTATTCGCCTTGAGCGTTTCGGTTGTTCTGTTGGCGTTGGTAGTTAGGGTAGTTGTTTTGCTGACGCTGAATGCGTTGACGCTGTTGATGCTGAGGTTGTTGTGGCGATTGAGGTTGCATTGAGGGCATCTCTACCTTGGTAGCACCAAATTTACCGATGAGTTCGGAGGGCAATTCCATCTTTTCGGAAGGGAGGTCTTCGATGGCAATAAAGTCGTCAGTCGCTATTTCCTGAGTCGGGATTTCAACCTCATCTGTTGGTTCGTTTGGTTCTTCTACCTTTTCAGCCGTCTTTTCTTTTTCTGGCTTATCGGGTGTTTTACGAGTTTTCTTTTTGGTCTTTTTCGGCTCTTCGGTTGTTTCCTCAGCTTGTGGAGCTGCTTTTTCTGCTATTGCCTCTTCCGGTTGTGGAGTTTCTGCTGTCTGTGCTTCTTGTTTGGCTTTGTTCTCTTTCTCTTTAGGAGCGGTTGCCTTTCTGTTGGCCTTAGGCTTGGTTGCTTGAACTTTTTCGGTTGTCTCTTCTGTTTTTTCAACCGGTAGAGCAGGTGCTTCCGCCGGAGTGGCTACTGCTTCATTATTTTCTACCGTTTTTACAGCTTTGTCTTTATTGGCGGTGTATACTTTGTCCGCTTCTTTTTTCACAGCGATGCGTGAACGTTGTTTTTTCTGTCCTTCTTTAGCCTTTTCTTGTGCTACTTTTTTGGTGGCTCCAGCTATGGCTTGCTCCTCAAGTATCTTGTAGACTAAGTCTTCTTTTTTGAATGAATCCGGCTTTTTAATGCCCAATTCGGATGCAATGGACTGAAGTTCCGACAGCTCTTTGTCGGTCAGTTGGATGATGTTATACATATGTATAATATGAATTTAATGAATACAATTATTACTTTCATACACGAGTAGCAGAGGGTGTGTATTTGCAAACGATACAACCTGCTAACGTGTAGCTTTGAATAATTTCTATTTGGAATATGTTATTAATTGATATGCTATTAAGC
>DYCT01000073.1:3877-8674 GCA_019417975.1 Bacteroides sp. | reverse complement strand
GTATTAATTTAAAACCAGTAATTTATGTTATTATTACAAATTGCAGATTCTCTAAACGTTACAAAAGCATTGATAGGCGAAGCCATTCCTGACAAGGTGGATAAATTCTCGTTTATCGTAGAAAAGTTGATTGGTTTTGCCATCTCAGCAGGGGGGCATATACTTGCAGCGATTGTTGTTTTTGTTGTGGGTAAGCTTATTGTCAATGCGTTGAATCGTTTGGTGGCGCGTATCTTAGAGCGCCGAAACGTGGATAAAAGTGTCAAGACATTCTTAAAGAGCTTGACAAACATTCTGTTGACTGTCATCTTGATTGTGTCGGTGGTAGGTGCATTGGGGGTAAACACAACCTCGTTTGCCGCACTGCTTGCATCGGCCGGTGTCGCTATCGGTATGGCGTTAAGCGGTAACTTGCAAAATTTTGCCGGTGGGCTTATTATCTTGTTGTTCAAGCCTTACAAGGTGGGCGACCTGATTGAGAGCCAAGGTGTAATCGGTGTGGTATCTGAAATTCAGATTCTACACACCATTATCACTACTGCCGACAATAAAGTGATTTATATTCCGAATGGCTCGTTGAGTAGTGGCGTCGTTGTTAATTATAGCAATAAGGAAACACGCAGAGTGGAATGGATTGTAGGTGTAGACTATGGTGAAGACTACGACAAGGTGAAGCAGACGATTGAAAAAATCCTCAAGGCTGATACTCGTATCTTGCCAACACCTGAACCGTTTATCGTGTTGAACGCTCTTGATGCAAGCAGTGTGAATATTATGATTCGTGTATGGGTCAATACGGCAGACTATTGGAATGTTTACTTCGACATCAACAAACAGATTTACGAAGGATTTAACAAGGAAAATATCAATTTCCCTTTCCCGCAGCTTACTGTACACCAGGCGCAAAACTAATTGACTTGCTGCTTGTCTCTTTCAAAGCCACCAATGCCTTTCTTCAAGGCCGGTGGTTTTTTTTATACGCTTTCCCCACCCCTATCTTCCGTGTCTGTATTCTATCTGCTTTTATGGATCTTATTGTGTCTATAAGGCATTTTTACTCTCTTTCTGACTCATAAATCAAGAATTATGTCTACTTTTGTACATTAAAAACAAACGAAGGTATGAATGAACAAGATACAGAACTGATTTTAATCCGGATAACCGGAGAAGACAGACCGGGACTTACGACTTCTGTCACTGAAATTTTAGCAAAATATGATGTGAAGATTCTCGATATCGGTCAAGCAGATATTCACAATACTCTTTCTTTGGGTATTTTGTTTCAAACCAGCAGTGAAAACTCGGGTTGGGTTATGAAAGACTTACTTTTTAAAGCTTCTGCTTTGGGCATTGCCATCCGTTTCTATCCTGTCAGTCGAGAGGAATATGAAAACTGGGTAGGTATGCAAGGTAAAAACCGCTACATCCTTACCCTGTTGGGTAGAAAGTTGTCTGCCAAGCAGATTTCTGCTGTAACACGTATCTTGGCCGACCAAGGTCTGAACATTGATGCCATTAAACGTCTGACAGGTCGATTGCCTTTGGATGAATCGAAAGCAAACATTCGTGCTTGTATCGAGTTCTCTGTCCGTGGCACTCCGCGCGACCGTGCAGCCATGCAAGCCGAATTGCTCCGCTTGTCGAGTGAACTTGAGATGGACTTCTCTTTCCAGCAAGATAACATGTATCGAAGAATGCGTCGCCTGATTTGTTTCGATATGGACTCTACCCTTATTGAAACAGAAGTTATCGACGAGTTGGCCATTCGTGCCGGTGTGGGCGATGAGGTGAAAGCCATCACCGAACGAGCTATGCGAGGCGAAATCGATTTTGTGGAAAGCTTCCGCGAACGAGTGGCTTTGCTGAAAGGACTGGACGAATCGGTTATGAAAGATATTGCTGAGAAGTTGCCTATCACCGAAGGTGTGGATCGCCTGATGTTTGTATTGAAACGCTATGGTTATAAGATTGCGATTCTTTCCGGTGGATTTACTTATTTCGGAAATTATCTGAAAAACAAATATGGTATTGATTATGTCTATGCCAACGAACTGGAAATCGTAGATGGAAAGCTGACCGGACGCTATGTGGGTGAAGTGGTAGATGGACGTCGCAAGGCCGAACTGCTGAAGCTGATTGCACAAGTAGAGAAGGTGGATATTGCACAGACCATTGCTGTAGGAGATGGTGCCAACGACCTTCCGATGCTTTCGGAAGCAGGTCTGGGGATCGCTTTCCATGCTAAACCTAAAGTGGTGGCCAATGCCAAGCAGTCCATCAACACCATTGGTCTGGACGGTGTGCTCTACTTCCTTGGATTCAAAGATTCTTATCTGGAAGAACGAGGTAAGTTCTAAACTGTTTTTGATTCACTTTTTGAGGCATTATATAAATGTATATATCCTGCTTTGGTTACATGACTTCTACGTATCTTTGCAGAGATTAAAGGAAATAGGCTAATGAAATTTACAGAACTCAACTTGGATGAATGTGTGTTGCAGGCTCTTGATGCAATGAACTTCAAAGAATGTACTCCTGTGCAAGAACATACCATCCCTCTCATCTTGGAAGGAAAAGATTTAATAGGTGTGGCACAGACCGGCACAGGAAAGACTGCGGCCTATTTGTTGCCCATACTGAACCGACTTATGACCGACAACCATCCGGAAGATGCTATCAATTGTATTATTATGGCACCTACCCGCGAATTGGCACAACAGATAGACCAACAGATGGAAGGCTTTTCTTATTTTATGCCTGTATCGAGTGTGGCGGTTTATGGGGGTAATGATGGCATCTTGTTCGAACAGCAAAAAAAAGGGCTTATATTGGGTGCCGATGTAGTTATTGCTACACCGGGACGACTCATCAGTCATCTGGCTTTGGGATATGTAGATTTGTCTAAGGTATCTTATTTTATCCTTGATGAAGCCGACCGTATGCTCGACATGGGTTTTTCGGATGATATTATGCAAATCGTGAAATATTTGCCCAAAGAACGACAGACCATTATGTTCTCGGCTACTATGCCCATGAAGATTCAGCAATTGGCCAATACTATCTTGAACAATCCGGCAGAAGTAAAGTTGGCGGTATCGAAGCCGGCAGAGAAAATCATACAGACTGCATATGTCTGCTACGAAAACCAAAAGTTGGGTATCATTCGGGATTTATTCTCTGAAAAAGTGCCTGATAAAGTGATTATATTTGCTTCATCCAAGCTAAAGGTGAAAGAGGTAACCAAGGCTTTGCGCCAAATGAAACTGAATGTAGCTGAGATGCATTCCGACTTGGAACAACAACAACGCGACGAGGTGATGTACGAGTTCAGAAGTGGTAAGGTAAATATATTGGTCGCTACTGATATCGTGTCAAGAGGTATCGATATCGATGATATTCGTTTGGTCATCAATTACGATGTGCCTCATGACAGCGAGGACTATGTGCACCGCATCGGACGAACAGCGCGGGCAAACAACGATGGTGTAGCCATCACGTTTGTCAGCGAAAAAGAACAGAGCAAATTCAAGAGCATCGAAACATTCTTGGATAAAACCATCTTTAAACTTCCTGTCCCCGAAGAACTGGGTGAAGCTCCTGCTTATGAACCTAAATCGGGAAAGAGTGTAGCCGGACGTAACCGGAATTATAAAAAGGGAGGGCGAAAAGGAGGGTATAAGCGTCAGAATAATAACAAATAATGTTTCAAACCTAAATAATGTACTAATGATTATCAACGAAAGAGAGATACGACATGCACACGTGCTGGAAGTAGCAAAAGCAATTATGACAGCCGCACGTACGGCTCCTAAGGCAAAGGGCGTCGACATTATAGAAATGGTTTGTATCACCGATGAAGAAATTCAAAAGTTGTCGGCTCAGATGCGGATTATCGCTGAAGAGAAGGATTTCAAATTCTTTTTGCGCGATGCAGACAACATCCTCCAAGCCGAAGTTGTATTATTAATAGGAACACGCGCACAAGTACACGGGTTGGACTGTGGACATTGTGGATTTGCCACTTGTGCTGACAAACCGGAAGATGTACCCTGTGTGCTCAATTCGGTGGATGTAGGTATTGCCATCGGTTCGGCTTGTGCTGCAGCTGCCGATTATCGAATAGATTCTCGAGTGATGTTCTCGGCCGGACTGGCTGCACAGCGTCTGGGTTGGCCGGAGAATTGTCGTACTGTCTTTGCCATTCCACTCAGTGCTTCATCGAAAAACCCATTCTTCGACCGCAAACCTAAAGAAAATAAGTAATGGATATACATATTTATCGTCCAAATGATTATTTAGAAAATTTCCGGAAAAAGACATTGAAATTGACTATGGAAGAATTCTCTATACAACGAAATCGGTATTTACCTGCCGAATGGTATCCACAAAGTGGTGTGCAGCTTACTTGGCCTCATGGTGAGACAGACTGGAAACACATGTTGCGTGAGGTGCAGGAGTGTTTTACTCAGATTGCTTCGGCTATTGCTGAACGTGAATTGTTGCTGATAGTGGCTCCCAACACAGAAGATGTTAAGAACCAGTTGAAGGGCAAGGTGAACTTGGAGAACGTACGCTTCTTTGAATGCGATACCAACGATACATGGGCCAGAGATCATGGTGCCATTACTTTAAACAGCACGCAAGGACCGGTCTTGCTCGATTTCTGTTTCAACGGCTGGGGAATGAAGTTTGCTGCAAACTACGACAATCAGATTTCCAGAAAATTGATTGAAGCCCATTTGCTGAATGGTACGTATGAGAATCGTCTCGACTACGTACTTGAAGGGGGATCGATAG
>DYCT01000073.1:2144-3867 GCA_019417975.1 Bacteroides sp. | reverse complement strand
GGTGAAGGAACTTTGCTTACTACTGCCGAGTGTTTGCTTTCTCCGAATCGAAACGAAACGTTGAATCGTGCTGAAGTGGAAACTTATCTGTGCAATGCATTGGGCGCGCAACGGATTTTGTGGTTGAATCACGGCTATTTGGCCGGTGATGATACCGACAGTCATGTGGATACATTGGCTCGCCTATGCCCGAATCATACCATTGTTTACGTACAGTGTACTAATCAGGACGATGAACACTACGAGGAGTTGCAAAAGATGGAGGCTGAACTGAAAGAGTTCAGAACCATCGAAGGAGAGCCTTATCGGTTGTTGCCTTTGCCAATGGCTGATGCAGTAATCGATGACTATGAACGTCTGCCGGCTACTTATGCCAATTTCTTGATTATGAACCAGACCATTCTCTACCCCACTTACAATCAACCTGAGAATGATAGACGTGCGGGAGAAGTGCTGGCAGAAGCATTTCCTGGCTATGAAATTATCGGCATCGATTGCCGTGCCTTAATAAAACAACACGGATCGTTGCATTGTGTCACCATGCAATATCCTTTAAATGTATTGAAATAAATTATGAGAACAATCAAAGTAGGACTTGTACAACAAGCCAATACCACCGATTTACGGACCAATTTGAGTATGCTGGCACGAAATATCGAAAGCTGTGTAGCAGCAGGTGCACAGTTGGTTGTTTTGCAGGAACTGCATAACTCGCTCTATTTTTGCCAGACCGAAAATACCGACTTGTTTAATTTGGCAGAGCCCATTCCTGGTCCGTCAACCGGCTTTTATTCGGAGTTGGCTGCTACTCATGGCATTGTTTTAGTGACTTCTCTTTTCGAACGACGTGCTCCGGGATTGTATCACAACACAGCTGTCGTATTTGATACTGATGGGCGCATTGCCGGAAAATACCGTAAAATGCATATTCCTGATGACCCTGCTTATTACGAGAAGTTTTATTTTACACCGGGAGATATCGGTTTTGAACCTATCCAAACCTCATTGGGCAAGTTAGGTGTATTGGTATGCTGGGATCAATGGTATCCGGAGGCTGCTCGCCTGATGGCATTGAAAGGAGCCGAAATCTTGATTTATCCTACTGCTATCGGTTGGGAAAGCACTGATACTCCTGAAGAGAAACAACGTCAGCTCAATGCGTGGATTATTTCACAACGAGGTCATGCGGTAGCAAATGGTTTGCCTGTGGTCTCCGTCAACCGTGTAGGACATGAGCCCGATCCTTCGGGACAGACCAACGGCATCTTGTTTTGGGGAAACAGTTTTGTGGCCGGTCCGCAAGGCGAACTTTTGGCGCAAGCTCCCAATGACCGTTCACAAAACATGGTGGTCGAAATAGATATGGAACGCAGTGAGAATGTACGCCGTTGGTGGCCGTTCTTGCGCGACCGCCGTATCGATGCTTACGACAATATCTTGAAACGTTTTATCGACTAATATAAAAGCACTCGGGGTGGCTTTATAGCTTAGCATAAGCCAAGGCCGCCCCTAAAGCAGTGCGATATTCTGCATATTCCGGAATATGAAAACGACATCCGTACATCTCTTCCAATCGAGAGAACACTTCTTTGCATTGGGGCAATTTAGCCAAGTTTCCTATCAATACAAAATCTTTAATCGGGCTGTTCAGAGCTGCTAATATCACCGATTGTCCAATGTTTTGCAGCACCATGTGTATAATGCCTATTGCAATATCTTCGTT
>DYCT01000073.1:0-2134 GCA_019417975.1 Bacteroides sp. | reverse complement strand
TTTGATACATTCATATCCGCCTTGCCAAAGGTAGAAGCTGTGGCATCCAAAGGCAATCCGGGCAACTCCGTATTGCAGATATCCTGGATTTGCAAATCGATTTGGCCCAAATCTCCATGGTTTGCCAGTTCTACTACTTGGTGTACATGGTTTGTCTTTAGCATGAGGCGCGATAATCCTAATATGGTTCCTCCACCGATACCGATACCTCCGATGTGTTCAATCTTATCTTTCTGTACCTGTACAAACGAAGTACCGGTGCCCATGCTTACTACAATCAAATCATCCAGATTCATGCCGTAATGAGCGCCCAAACCATTTGCTAAGAATTCGTCTGTATGCGTCGTGGGTAATCCGTACAACTCCTGATTGACGTATGCACTTCCTACACCGGTGAGCATCACATGTTCTATATCGGACAGACGGATGCCATTGTCGTAAATATATTTGCCAAAAGCTCCAAATAAAGAGGTCACCGGGTCTTCAGCCTTTACCAGCATAGGATGTTTCAACTTGTGTTGATCAATACCAATAATCTTTGTGGTACTTCCTCCCACATCAATTCCTATCACAATTGCCATATACAGATTTTTTTAATAATGTGGCAAAGATAGGACTTTCCGTTTAATTGCATAGATAAAAAAATGTATCTTTGTCGGGAAATTTAATTTTAAAAATAAGAATTCTGATATGAACAAAAGCACAAGCTCTTTAAAGAGCTTCTCTCGCTCCTTTTATGTAGCCAATTCCGTGGAGCTGATTGAACGGATGGCATTCTATGGTGTTTTCATTGTACTCACCCTTTATTTGTCAAATATACTTGGTTTCAATGATTTTGAAGCCAGTGTCATTTCCGGTTTGTTCTCCGGTGGTTTGTATTTGCTTCCCATCTTTACGGGAGCCTATGCCGATAAGATAGGATTTAAGAAATCCATGATTATCGCCTTCAGTCTTCTCACGGTAGGTTATTTTGGATTAGCTATATTGCCTACCCTGTTTCAGTCGGCCGGATTGGTATTTTATGGCGAAACAACACAGTTCAGTGGCTTGATAGAAAGTACTCAAAAGTGGATGATTGTGCCGGTCTTATTTATTATAATGGTAGGAGGCTCTTTTATCAAATCCATCATCTCTGCTTCTGTAGCGAAGGAGACAACCGAAGCCAATCGTGCCCGAGGTTACTCTATTTTCTATATGATGGTCAATATCGGTGCATTTACAGGTAAAAGTATCGTAGACCCTTTGCGCGATTTGGTGGGAGAACATGCGTATATCTACATCAACTATTTTGCATGTATCATGACTTTTGTTGCTCTTTTGGCTGTCATCCTGCTGTATAACTCCACTCATACAGCAGGTGAAGGAAAAAGCATGCGTGAGATAGGTCAAGGATTTATCCGAATCTTCTGTAACTGGCGCTTGCTGGTACTCATTCTTATCGTTACCGGATTCTGGATGGTACAACAGCAGCTTTATGCTACCATGCCTAAATATGTGATTCGTATGGCAGGTGAAACAGCCCGGCCGGGATGGATTGCCAATGTCAATCCTTTTATCGTTGTGGTCTGTGTGAACTTTATTACTCAACTCATGGCAAAACGTTCGGCTGTAACATCCATGACGGTGGGCATGTTTCTTATTCCTGTTTCAGCCATGCTGATGGCAACTGGCAATTTGCTTGGCAGTGATATTTTTGATTCTGTCAGCAACATCACTCTGATGATGATATTGGGTATTGTTATTCAAGCTTTGGCCGAATGCTTTATTTCGCCACGCTATTTGGAGTACTTCTCATTGCAAGCTCCTAAGGGAGAAGAAGGCATGTATTTAGGTTTTAGCAACATGGATTCATTTCTTTCATCCATATTAGGTTTTGGCCTTTCTGGTATATTGCTTACCAAGTACTGTCCGGACCCGGCTTTGTTCGAGACTCGCGAAGCATGGCTTGCTGCCAGTTCACACGCACACTACATCTGGTTTTATTTTGCCGGTATCGGATTGATAGCTGCCTTGTCCTTGCTTGTGTTTGCAAAAGTGACTTCCATCATTGATAAAAAGAAATTGGAAAATAGAAAATAACCATTCTTTTTTATAAATTTGCAAGCCTTATGCCAAAACGGCATAAGGCTTTTCC
>DYCT01000072.1:975-8749 GCA_019417975.1 Bacteroides sp. | reverse complement strand
ATTTTATTTACTGCCAGAGCCGCTTAGGCTTGGCGAATTTTTAACGAACTATTGTATGAATGAAAGTTTTTTAGCTTATATTGAAGAGAGCATAAAAAAGAACTGGGATCTCGATGCCCTAACCGACTACAAAGGTGCAACTCTTCAATACAAGGATGTAGCACGAAAAATCGAGAAATTACATATCATATTCGAAGAAAGCGGAATCCAGAAAGGTGATAAAATCGCTATTTGCGGTCGAAACAGTTCACACTGGGGAGTAACATTTCTGGCAACACTTACCTATGGCGCTGTAGCAGTACCCATCCTACATGAATTCAAAGCAGACAACGTACATAACATCGTCAATCACTCTGAAGCAAAGCTCCTCTTCGTAGGCGATATGGTTTGGGAAAACCTGAACGAAGCAGCAATGCCTCTTCTGGAAGGACTTATCCTGATGAACGACTTCTCCCTACTGGTGTCAAGAACAGAACGACTGACACATGCTCGCGAACACCTCAACGAAATGTTCGGGCATAAATATCCCAAGAACTTCCGCACGGAACATATCAACTATCATAAAGACCATCCCGATGAATTGGCAGTCATCAACTATACATCTGGCACAACCAGCTATTCGAAAGGAGTAATGCTCCCCTATCGAAGCCTTTGGTCGAACACTCGATTCGCTTATCAAGTACTCGACATGAAAGCAGGCGACAAACTTGTATCTATGCTACCGATGGCACACATGTACGGACTGGCTTTCGAATTTCTTTATGAATTCAGTGCAGGATGCCACATCTACTTCCTCACCCGTATGCCAAGCCCGAAGATTATTTCTCAGGCTTTCGCCGATATTCAGCCGGCACTGATTATCTCTGTACCTCTCATCATCGAAAAGATAATCAAAAAGAATGTGTTGCCTAAACTGGAAACACCAACCATGAAAATACTTATGAAGGTGCCCATTCTCAACGATAAGATAAAAGCAACTGTCCGCGAACAACTCATCCAAGGATTTGGCGGTAACTTCAAAGTCGTAATTATCGGTGGAGCTGCCTTCAACCGCGAAGTGGAAATGTTCCTAAACGCCATAGAGTTCCCTTATACGGTAGGTTATGGTATGACAGAATGCGGTCCTATCATTACATACGAAGACTGGCGCAAGTTCATCCCAGGTTCATGTGGAAAAGCAGCACCACGTATGGAAGTGAAAATAGCATCATCCGACCCTCAACACGAAGTTGGTGAAATCTTGTGTAAAGGCCCTAACGTAATGCTCGGCTATTATAAAAACGAAGAAGCTACCCAACAAGTATTGGATAAAGACGGTTGGCTACATACAGGCGATTTAGGTATCATCGATGCCGAAGGAAATCTGTTTATCAAAGGACGAAGCAAAAACATGCTTTTAGGCGCATCCGGCCAGAATATCTATCCGGAAGAAATCGAAGATAAGCTCAACAACATGCCATACGTATCGGAAAGCATCATCGTACAGCAGAATGACAAGTTGGTAGGTTTAGTATACCCCGATTTCGACGATGCCTTTGCACACGGCCTGACCAATGCCGATTTGGAAAAAGTGATGGAAGACAACCGAGTTGCACTCAATGCTGATCTCCCGGCTTATTCACAGATAGCCAAAATGAAGATTTATCCGGAAGAATTCGAAAAAACTCCGAAAAAGAGTATCAAGCGATTCTTATACCAAGAAGCCAAAGGATAATTGCTTTTAATTACAAAATTGACTATTAAGAACTTAAACTTTTTTGCGTAAAAAAGTTGAAAAAATATCGGCAAAAGATTTGTGTACTTCAAAACAACTGCCTATATTTGCACCGCGTTTGAGAGAAAACGCGGTGCAAAGGAAGTTTGGGTGAGTGGCTGAAACCAGCAGTTTGCTAAACTGCCGTACGGGTAACTGTACCGGGGGTTCGAATCCCCCAGCTTCCGCGAACTAGCAACATTCGGTGCTAAATTTTCAGCTTACGTTTTATTACAAAAAAATGGTGGATTCGTCTAACGGTTAGGACGCATGCCTCTCACGCATGAAATACGAGTTCGATTCTCGTATCCACTACTTAATAGGGACTGCACAATTATATGTACAGTCCTTTTTATTTAATAAGCCTACAAGATGGAAACAAACGAATCTATTGCTAAAAAAATCATCGAGGTATACCACTTGAATCTTTCGGCACACGCCATTTCACTACTCGCCGAAATCATATCTTCGCATACCTTAACTAAAGGAGAACGATTCCTTGATGAAGGACAAATAAGCAGAAACATCGGATTTGTAGAACAAGGCATCATACGCCAGTTCTATTATAAAAACGGGAAAGATGCAACCGAACATTTCTCATCTGAAAACAAAATGTTTATCTGCATCGAAAGTTTTATGAAGCAAGAGCCTACCCGACTGATGGCCGAAGCACTGGAAACATCGAAAGTATGGGCTATCCCCCGTATTCCTTTTTATTCGTTGGTAAAAGACAATGCAGAAATAGCTCTACTCTATCAAAAGATATTGGAAAATTCGCTTATTGAGTCACAAGTAAAAGCAGATATGTTCCGATTTGAGACAGCGCACGACCGCTATGAAAAGTTTCTCAAGCTATTCCCTGAGCCCGCCAAACGTGCTCCTCTCCAACACATCGCTTCTTTCCTTCAAATGACTCCGGAAACACTCAGTAGAGTACGGGCAAGACAACTCTGATATATTTTTGATATAAATCAAGCAAAAAACAAAACACATTGCATACTTTTGCAATGCAATAGATTAAAAAAGATTACAGTTTTCATAGGTAGATGTTTGTTTTCAAAATGAGGGTGTGCATAAAAAGGCGCATACCTTCATTTTTTATGTACAAAAAAATCACTCCTACACTTACCTGTCATCAGTCGGATTGACACAACTATGGCTAATAAGCTTATGAAAGTTGCCTGCGGGGTTTGTCAACTTAGAAAAACACGAGACCAAGTTCCACGATAGGCTTCTTTTCGAAAGTTTGATTGAGATTGTAATGACGAGTCATGCCATATCCTCCGGATAAAATCAATCCTAATTTCCGTGTAAACTGATATTCCAGATTGAAACGAGCCTGTAATGAATACATACGTGCAGGTACATCTACCCTTTCCTTGTTCTTGAAATTCTCAATATGGAAATAACCCAAGTCGCCACTTAGGCGCAATTGACGAACAGGTGTCCAATGAAGACCGGCTCTATAGAACACTGCCCCCGAAAACTTGTCACTAAACTCCAAATAAGGAGTACCCACACCCAGCATGGTATAAGTTATCCTATTCAGAAAACGGACACCCAAATTCAGCTTAGAAGTGTTACCTCCTGTCAACATCATCTGAACACGAGTTCGTGGGCTGATGTTAACCAAGCCCAACTTTACCGACGCAGTATCTTTGGTGTAATTGACCAAACCAAGCTGAACGCCCTTGACGTTTCCACTTGCTAAATTGACCAAGCCAAGCTGAAGACCTTTTACCCGATCGGCATAATTAAAAGCTGCAAACTGCAATCCTTTGGATTCTTCTGCAACGACATTGGCTAATCCAGCCAGCTGTAAGCCCGATAGACTAACAGCCACATTACCTAAACCGGTAGCTTGCATACCATAAGCCGTATTCCCTGCTATATTCAATAAAGAAGTCAGCTGAAGGCCATACACATCGGTGGCTGAAGCGTTGAGCAAACCAGACAGAGAGACACCATGTACTGCATTGGCAGCCACATTGCCCAAGCCACCTATTGCCATACCATTGATACAACCTCCCGTAAGATTGAACAAGCCGGCAAAAGCCAGCCCATTGCTGTTTATACCAACTACATTGAGCACTCCTCCTAAAGAAATTCCATTGTTATTATGTCCCTGTAAGTTCAGAAATCCAGCTGTAGAAAGCCCATATACATCGTAACCATTAATATTGGAGATGCCTGAAAACTGAAGACCGGCTGTAGTACCTCCACACACATTAACAAAACCGGAAAGGGTCAGACCGGAAATATCATTTTTCACCACATTCGAAACAACATTAATACCCAGTCCTTTCAGCTGATAGACATTGGTAAGCAACCCCAGATTGAAATACGATACTTTCAAGGAATCGTTCACAGTTTTACCAATATTTAAAGCTACATTCGGAGACTTACGTTTCCGTTTCTGATTTTGCGCCTCCATAGGCAAACCAAAACACAACGCCAACAAAACGAAAGCTATATATAAATTTCTTCTCATGTTGATTCTTTTTTTAGAATGCAATATTAATGTTTTTTCCAATCATGGCAAAAACAAATCGAGCACAATAGGCAGATGGTCGCTATATCCCCCTTCATACTTCCACCCATAATAGGTACGGAAAGGTTTCATCCCTTTGTATTTCTCGTCTTCCTTCAGCAAGAAAGGGAAATTGCAAATACGTGCAGACTCGTTGCTGGTACTTAACCCCTTATGCGGAAGCAACAAAGAGCCTGATACTAAAAACTGGTCCAATACTCCCCATTCACCTCGATAACTATATGTACCCAGTTCTTCATTTCCTTTATCTGCCATTAGGTTATACAGCTTTTGAGCCTCTACCTGACCGGTCGGTGTAGTTGCCTCCAGCACACGAGTCAAAGAGGCATTCGTAGGATAATCATTGAAATCGCCCATCACCAAAATATAAGGATTCTGGCGTACAGCCATCAGACTGTCGGTCTGCTGACGCAATACCGAAGCCACATAAAGTCGCGCAGGTTCACTGACCAACTGGCCACCCGAACGAGATGGAAAGTGACAAACAAAGACATCAAGCGAATCGCCTGAACTCACTCTGCCGGTGACATGCAGGATATCGCGTGTAGGACGATGCGATGAATCGGGAAAATGAATATGTACACTTCTATGCTGAAGCATTCGAAACCGATGTCGCTGCCACATCAAGGCCACATCTATACCACGCTCATCGGGCGAATGAGTCATCACATAGCGGTATTTACAGTTGCGAAGCGGAGAATAGTGTACCCACTGATGCATCACCGAATCATTTTCCACTTCACAAAGCCCGACAAGAGCCGGAGGTTCCCAACCACCAACAGCTGTCACCACTTGCGACAATTGATATAGTTTCGTCTTCAACCGGCCTGGATGCCATGCCCTTACACCATCGGGCAAAAACTCCGTATCTTTCTTCAATGAATCATGCTTGCAGTCAAACAGATTCTCCACATTGTAAAACATCACCCGAAACGGCTGTTCCTGAGCAGTAAGTCTACAAGTCAACAACAATGCTATAATCAAGCCTGCTACTCTCATCGTTGCATCATTCGTCGCCAGACATCCATTCATAACACCCTGCATCAGGCTGTCCGTCGGTCAATCGAATTCTTCCGTTTCTATCGAACGGATATACCAACGCATATTCCGGAGAACCGATATTAATAGCTGCCGACAAGGAGTCAAGCCGGAAATCGTACCGAAAATCTTCACGCCCTATATACAAGAAATTCTTCGCACGCGCCAATGAGCCTCCTTTTTCATCTTCTTTCTTATCCCACACACAGCCCGGATAATGATTCGTAAGCAACTGTTCGTAATCGTCTTTCTTTTCATCCAAAACAGTATTGACCAAGCAGTAGGCAAATCCATAACCGAATGTAACTCCTTCGGGAGCATCTTCGGCAGCCCCACCACTCAACTCATCCGTCTTCGAACCGGAAATCAAACAATTATAAAAGAATGCTTTCTCAAGCGGATAATAGACATCACCCTCCTTATTTAAAAGATGTACAGCATCGCCTCGGCGAATATCCCATGAATAGAAATTGGCAATAGTGCAATGTATAAATACAGCAGAGCCACCCAACACTGACACACAATGATTGCCGGCATTCGTTATCTGACAATTTCCCACTTGGGCTTGCGATGCCACCAACTCAAGCGCATTGCCTTTCACATTGTGAACAACAGAATTATTGAGTAGCAGTTTCATACGCGACACATCCGACGAATCGCACCGGATACCGAACTGCCCACCATGAATATCTACATAATTTAATTTATTATTGTAGCTGGACGACCTGAAATGCAAACCACTCCATTGTCCGGAAACCCGGTCGTATGGCAAATTAAGCTCTGGCATCTTATCAAGACGGTCGCCTCGAAACAACACCGGACTCTCCAACGTACCGTTTACCACCAGTGTACCATAAACTTCGCACCCTATTTTATCGTGAAAATAAAGCTGTGTTCCAGCATCTAACGTCAGTGTAGCACCTTTATTCACTCTCAAACTATCATATACAAGAATCGGACGATAAGAAGTAAACGTAGTATCACAATCCACAACCAACCCACGCAGTTTCAACACGTCGCGACCGTATGCCAACAATTTGACATCTTGCTGCACACCACTTTCAAGCTGAAACACCAACGAATCTTTCATCAATATCGGATTCTGCTCGTTCGTTGGGTCTACCTTTACTTCAATAAAGACAAACATGCTATCCTTGCGCCGTATTTCCAAATCGGAAAAATCGGTACCCTGATGTCCGTCGACATTCACCCGAAAACCAGACTGTGCGGCATTGGGCAAACGAATCGACTTAATCCGTAAGCTTCGGTCGTTACGGTTATATACTACCAATTTGTATGTAGCAGAACCAAGTGTCGTAAATACCGTATCGAACGAAACCGTATCGGTAGAAAAAGAAAAGGAATAAGCCGGACTGGTTGAGAACTTCTCATCATCGCAAGAACCTAACATGATGATTCCCCATACCCCTATCAAGCACAAGAACAAGCCAAACGTAAATTTCTTCATCGAATTTTGTTTCATAAAAATAATGAGGATATCCGTCTACGATTCGTCTCGGATATCCTCATAATATAACGTTCTAATTACGCCATTATTATTCTTTCACCGGAATATTTGCCAACACTTCCAACAAATGACGCCAGAACATGTCGACTGTAGGAATAAGCATACGCTCGTCTGGTGAATGAACGCCACGCAAAGTCGGACCAAAAGATACCATATCCAACGATGGATATTTCTCCAAGAACAAGCCACATTCCAAACCTGCATGAATAGCTTTCACTGCCGGTTCCTTGCCAAACAAATGTTTGTATGTATCAACTGCCACTTTCAGAATAGCCGATGATGGATTAGGCTTCCAACCCGGATAACCTTCGCCACGTGTCACACGAGCACCTGCCAACTGGAATGCAGCCCCAACAGTATCGGCCATGTTATCGCGAGCAGACAGAATAGAGCTGCGCTGACTTGTAGCAATGCGGATAATATTTCCTTCTACCATCTTGATAGATGCCAAGTTGGATGAAGTTTCCACCAGTCCCGGAATGTCCTGACTCATGGCAAATACACCATGATGAACAGCTGTCAATGCCTTCAACAAGCGAGCGGTCGTATCAGCGTCAATCACTGTCGCTACCGGATTCTCTGAATCCAAAGTCCACTGCATATTAGGTTCCGATACCGAATATTCTGCTTCAACCTCAGCCGAAAGAATATTCAGTTCTACACGCATCGTCTCTTTTTCCGCCATAGGCACTGCACAAAGCGCCCAAGCTTCACGAGGGATGGCGTTGCGCAAGTTGCCGCCATCAATCCTACAGATACGCAAATCGGTAATGCGAGCAATACGGTTTAAATAACGAACCAATAGCTTATTGGCATTTGCACGGTTCTTATTGATATCATCGCCCGAATGACCACCGGTCAAACCTTTCACTGCTACACGGAAGAAATAGTATCCGGCCGGAGC
>DYCT01000072.1:0-965 GCA_019417975.1 Bacteroides sp. | reverse complement strand
AACTCTGCTACCGTGTCAATACCTCCAGCACAACCGATAAACATCTCACCTTCATCTTCCGAATCGAGATTGAGCAAAATGTCGCCATTCATAAAGCCTTCTTTCAGTGCGAATACACCTGTCAAACCGGTTTCTTCATCAATGGTAAACAGACATTCCACCGGACCGTGCTTAATATCATCAGAAGCCAGAATAGCCAATTCAGTAGCCACCCCAATACCATTGTCGGCACCCAATGTAGTTCCCTTTGCACGCAACCACTCTCCATCTACATAAGTCTGGATAGGGTCTTTCGTGAAATCGTGCTCCACATCATTGTTTTTCTCGCAAACCATATCGACATGCGACTGTAAAACGACCGTGCGACGGTTTTCCATCCCCGGAGTAGCCGGTTTCTTAATAAGTACGTTCCCTACTTCGTCCCACTTTGTTTCCAGATTGTGCGACAAACCGAAGTTCTTTAAATACTCAACAATTTTCTCTTCTTTTTTCGACGGACGTGGCACTTGACAGATTTCATCAAAATAATGAAATACCACAGCCGGTTTCAATTCGGTATTTTTCATTTTCCTCTTTATTATATTAGGTACATTCAACAATAAAAATGCTAAATATGGTTAATAGCCCTCTCTAACGCCCTACATTTTCTTTTTTTATTCAAAAAGAGCAAGCAGAGTTATAAACAAAAGCCTATCTTTGCATTCGCAAATTTAACAGAAATGCTTGATACTATCCTCATAAGTTTGTTAATAGTTACTATTTGTGTAGCATTATTGGGTGTAAATGTGTTTTTCACAAAAGACAGACGCTTCCCCAACCTGCACGTTAGTGGTAATAAAGCCTTGCGGAAAAAAGGAATCGGATGTGCACAGTCGCAAGACCGTGAAGCTCGAAAAGCGAATCCATTGGCCGTAAGCGAACGAAGCAATTCCCAAACTAAAAATTAATTTATTAAAAAACAATAT
>DYCT01000071.1:4195-8775 GCA_019417975.1 Bacteroides sp. | reverse complement strand
CCCAACAACAACATATCGGGTGCTAAAGTTTTCAAAGTGCGAACCAACCCAGTCAAACGCTTCTCTGTAAACTTACTTTTGTAATGCAAATCGGACACAAAAGCAATACGAAAGCCATCGAACGAATCGGGTATCTCTGAATGAATAAACTCATATGTGCGCACACGCCCTACTCCCGGATGAGAACCATGCTTGGCACTGACACACGAGCCCAACAGCAAAACAAGTACACCACACAATAAAATCAATTTCTTCATAAGACCTTCTTTTCAGCAAATTTACATATTTCTCACAGACTTCTATTTCTTTATTATATCTTTACGACAAATTCTAATCTAAGTTATGACTACCGTAAAACAAAATTCGATAAAGGCATGGCTATTGGCCGCTCGTCCCAAGACATTGGCAGGTGCAGCCGTACCTGTATTGTTGGGTACAGCATTAGCATATGCAGATGGACATTTTCAATGGATACCAACACTTGTCTGTTTTGCTTTCGCTTTTCTGATGCAAATAGTCGCCAACTTCATCAACGACTTATATGATTTCCTAAAAGGAGCCGACCGTTCTGACCGACTCGGTCCGGAGCGTGCTTGTGCCCAAGATTGGATTACTACATCTGCTCTCAAAAAAGGCATCCTGCTTACCGTTATATTAGCTTGTGCCATCGGATGTATTCTGTTATACTATGCCGGTTGGCAACTCATACCGGTAGGACTTTGTTGCGTAGTATTTGCTTTTCTTTATACCGGTGGTCCCTATCCCCTCGCTTATCATGGCTGGGGCGACTTGCTGGTACTCGTATTTTTCGGTCTCGTTCCGGTAAGCTATACCTATTATATACAAGCACACGTATGGACTTGGCAGACTTTATTAGCTGCAATGGTTTGCGGATTGGTTATTGACACCTTATTGGTCGTAAACAACTATCGCGACCGAGATACTGATGCAGCATCGGGTAAACGAACAATCATCGTCCGCTTCGGAGAGCCTTTCGGTCGATACTTATATTGGGGATTGGGCGCAGGAGCGTCATTGCTTTGCCTCAGCTATGCCGTAGAAAGTAACTATCTCGCTACTCTATTACCGCAACTTTACCTCATCCCCCATACACTGACTTGGCAAAAAAATGGTACGGATACACCAAGGCAAGGCACTCAACACCATCTTGGGTGAGACCTCACGAAACATTCTGTTCTTAGGAATTTTACTGGCTACCGGATTGGCTTTTGGATAGTTGTCGGTTATTTCTGGATAAGAACTACCGCATAGGCCGATATACCTTCTTCGCGACCGGTAAAGCCTAACTTCTCTGTAGTAGTAGCTTTAATAGAAATATCACCAGGCTCCACACCCATAACTTCCGCTAACATCGTCTGCATTTCAGGAATACGTGCCTTCATCTTAGGACGTTCGGCACAAATCGTAGCGTCTACGTTGCCCAATTCGTATCCTTCCTTACGGAGCAAATCCATCGTTTTAGCCAACAAGATTTTACTATCAATGTTCTTGTATTCGCCTGCCGTATCAGGAAAATGATAACCGATGTCACGCATATTGGCTGCTCCCAATAAAGCATCACAAATCGCATGAATCAAAACATCAGCATCCGAATGCCCCAACAAACCTTTGGTATGTTCTAACTTGATACCTCCCAACCACAAATCACGACCTTCCACCAACTGATGGACATCATAACCGAATCCTACACGTATTTTCATAATCAACGTCTTCTTCTTCCGCCAAACATATCACGAATACCATCCAAATCGAATGCCAAAGAAAAGCGCAATGTTTGGTCAAGCGGATTGCTCTGTGCTGTAGAAATAAGATAAGCTGCATCAAGCGAGAATACACTCATACGGAAGCCTGCACCTACTGTAAAATACTTACGGTTACCTTTGTTCGGACTTTCATGATGATAACCGGCACGAACAGCAAACTGGTTGTTATACATATACTCGGCACCTACAGATACTTGTATTTCCTGCAGTTCTTCCTTAAACCCACCCGGTGCATCGCTAAACGACTTAAAGATTCCCTTGATGGGCGATTGGTCAAAATATTCTTCCTGAAGACGATCCTGATAATCTATATCATCTTCGTCCTCACGTTGTTTGGGCACGGTAGGTACCATCAACTTGTTAATATCAGCATTGATAGAGAACGTGTTGTACTCATTAATCGGGATAAGCAACGAACCACCCAAGCGGAAATTGGTCGGCAAAAAAGCACTGGTATTGCCACTATCATAAGATATCTTACTACCGATATTGGACAAGTTCAAACCAAACGCCAACAGGCATTCACGCTGTCCCATCATGATGTAATTATTGTAATACAAGGCAATATCAGCAGCAAAAGCATGTCCGGGCGACACCTCTGCATCGGCCTTGTAAGCCAAATCAGAATAGATATAGCGTAAAGCTACTGCCGCTGAAAATGTTTGCGACAACATACGCGAATAAGCCACATCCACCGCCATTTCATACGGGTGAATGGAGCCTTGGTTTTCTCCTTGAGTTCCGGTCATAGGCACTTCGCCCAACGAGAAATAACGCAATGAAGCACTGACGGCCTGATAATCGCCCAAACGGACATAACCGGCCAAATAGGCCAAATCAATATCGTTAACCAACTTACGCAACCAAGGAGTATAAGATATAGCCAAACCTGCCCGACTGATAGTAAACGGATATTTAGCCGGATTCCAATATTGAGAGTTGGCATCCGGTTCTGTAGCTGCACCGACATCACCCATACCTCCTCCTCTTGAATCCGGAGCTATTCCTAATGAATTAACACCTGTATTTACCGGATTAAATGCATTCTTCTGTGCTTTCAATGTTGATGCACAAAGGCACAACAGACAAACGAAAGCAAATGATATTTTCAAACTTCTCATTGATTCTTTTTCTACTTAATTGCTATTATAAAACTACAAAGTAGCAAGTTTATTGCCCTGCTATTACTATTTTTCTTGTTTTAGTGGTTTCTTCACTACCATCCGATGCAATGGTTGCCTTGTAGAGATATACCCCCGGCACCAATCGCTGACCGCTATTGGTCTTCAAGTCCCAATTGATATAATAATAACAACCTTCTGCTATACCCGACTCACGATGTGTCCAAAGGGTACGGCCTGCATAATCATAAACAGTAAGGCTTACATCCAATTGGGCATTTATCCGGTCGTGCGTCAAGATAAATGTCGTGTTATCTCTCGTCGGACTCTTTGTGCACGTAATATCCAACGCAACCACCAGTCCATTTACTACTTCGAGTTCTACTTCTACCGTAGAGGAATTGTTCTTTATATCCCATGCTCTAAACAGTAAAGTATGCTTTCCCTCACTCAATTCCGGGAATGAAAAACGCACCAAACCTTTGGTATAATCGCCAAACACCGGCTCGTAGTAGTTATTCAAAACATACGTATAAAGCGGAGAATTATCAATAATGGCTACAATATCATGCCCAATACCATTGCCTACAGTATTAATACCGTCCTCATCTTCCAATTCGGCAATCAAATAAGGAGTAGAGTTCACTTTATCACCCGATATAAAGCTAGGAGTATTCAGATAGAGGGTAATCTTTGGTCCAATCGAATCAGTAACCATGGCCTTATCCTCTGTCCCTCCGATAATAAAATCAGAAAAATAACCTTTTCCTTCCACTCTGGCTGTCGTACTGACTGCATAGAGATTCAACAAACCTTCCGCATCAGAATAATTAATATCCATCGGTACAGGAAACTGAAAGTCGAAAGTTCCTGCTTTCACAGAATCGGTACCTGCAAATATGGTCTTCGTACGGTCATAATATTCAAATGGATTACGCGATAACCCATTATTATTGTAAGTAACAACCTTTTCTTCGCTATCCAGTACACGCGGATAAATCATTCCAAAGAAATCGGTTGCCAACTCACCTTTCTCATTCAGCACTCTACCTTTTACCCGAACTTTTCCTCCGGCCTTGATTTGTGGCAAAAGTTCTGATTCGGTAGACACTCCATTAAACTCATCCACAATCATCTGGTATTGAGGAATACTCAAGCGTAAAGCCGGGTCACCCAAAAAGACAAATTGCAAATTGTTGATATCACCTACTCTGGATGCCAAGTCGGCCTTTGTTTTTCGCACAACATCACCCAATCGATTGTCTGCCAATTGAGTATCTGAAAATAAATAACGCACAAAAACAGAGTCCATCAAACAGTTCTGATGGGGATATACCGTACGAGCCGTTGACAAAAGGCCGATAGCTGCTCCTTTCAGCAAAGCAGCCTCACCAAGCGAAATAGCACTGCGGTCGACAGGAGCGATATCACAAGCTGCCGTAAACCAGAAAGGAGGTCGACCGCTCACATAGCCATCAAGGTCACGTACAGTCACTACCAACTCGTCCGACAAGGCACTTGCGTCTCCATGACCTGTATAATTAAAATACAACAGTCCTTCTTTAAACAATTGATTCAAACGTTCTTTCACCAACGGATACGAATTGCCTGTGGCTGTTGTTTCCATCTTATAAGCATCCCAATATACCTTATTGACCAACAGAGCCGGGTTGTA
>DYCT01000071.1:0-4185 GCA_019417975.1 Bacteroides sp. | reverse complement strand
GATGTTCTCGTCATTGTTCTTTCCATCATCCCCCAAAAAGGCAACAGAATTCTTCCAATATCCCAGATTTTTGTTTTCAATATAATTAATGAGATTTGTCACGACATCCTTTGCTTCGGACACAGAACGAACCGGCAAACGTCCTACTCCTATATCCACAGCATAATCAAACAATCGATTTATATCCACAGCATCATCATCATCAAGCATGCCCAAATAATCGTCCGACATAAATGATGATACCTTACTAACCGAATTGACCGATTCGAAACATGGCAAGAAGTTTTCTGTCTGGAGTGTTTTCCAAAGGCTGGTCAAGAAACGATTATCAAACGAGGCATCGCCAAACAATAAAAGATATTTAGGTTCCTGACCTTTCTCGGCTCTATCATAAAGCATTTTCATCAGCCAACGAAAAGCGGTAGCATCCGGTGTACCCGATGAAAACTCATTATACACCTGCTCGGAAGTGACCACAACCGATCGCAGTCCGTCATATTCTTCATGTGCTTTCGTCAGTCGCTCTGCCTGCTTAATCATTTCGGCATTGGGAGGTGTTATCACCACCATATCGACCTCTTTCAGTTTATGCAGGTCTTGATTTGGAATCACGCCCATACTTTCTACACGCAAAAAAGAGGTTCCCTTGGTGTTGACAGCTACAAACTCACTCTCTTCATCTGCTTCACACACAAACGAAAACGTACCATTCGCCAAAGTGCCAGCCATCTGCTTATAATTTTCCGGAGCGTCTACCCGCCAAATACAAGTATTGGCATCGGCATTAGCAACCTCAAACTGTACTTTCCCAAACTCTTTAGAACGAAAAGCCGTATATGTATTATGCAAAGCCAGCGTACGAGTAAAATTCAAACGAATGAAATCCAAGCGACCGGATGCAGCACTCGTATTCCGATTGTGAGTCAACGAAACAATAGTCTTGGCATTTTTCTTTCCACTCCATGCAAAGTTGCCATCTTTCACCGAAGCATATACATAGTTACTAACCACAGCAGGGAAAGAAAGAGTTCCTACCTTGCTGCCATCGACATTCGCTGTAAGAGTTGAACCGGAATTATCATAAGCGGAGAAAGAGATGGAAATCAGTCCTTCATCATCTGTTATTCCTTTTAAATCATTGAATGTATACGATTTTGAATTCCCATTTTTATAATCATACCCATCAAAAAGCATCCGTCCGGCTTCAAGCCAAGCAAATTCTTCTTTCTCATATAAAGCATAATCAGGAAAAGTCGTAATTCGTTCTGCTCCTTCGGCCGACAGCGACTCTTCTTTAGGGAAATTGCCGGCACTCTGTTCGCTTTCCGTCAAGAAATAGCAACCATAAGTGGAAAAATAATTCTGTGAATGTACAAACCATTTGCCTTCCCGTTCCCAACGTATGGTACCATATCCATAAAACAAAACATAGTCAGCCTCTCTCCACAAAGGTATTTCCTTCAAATCATCCACCTTTGGTTTCATCAGATTTTCAGAAAGCAATCGTCCGCCATAACCATACAAACGAACTTTAAAAGGGTCAGAAAAGCCCATCTTCGAGAGCTCCGATTTCGTTATCTTATAAACACCCGTATCCGACACTTTTATTTTCACCCACTTACCTGAGGCCAAAACCGAATGGTCGGCATAGCGAGAGAGCGATGCCGAAGTGTTACGCTGGCTCTTAGCCATACCCACAACCGGGACAACAGACAGCTTAAAAGAACGTATGCGTAAAAAAACACCGTCTTTACAAACCAACGGAACAAACGATGCAGAGAGAAGACCTTCTTTTGCAGATGTCGAAATACGAGTCGATACTTCCGGATAAGCCGGTAGCACAACTCCCGCCTCCTTTATCGCTTTTATTTCTTTCTTGGATAAAGCTTCAAACTCCGGATATTCCACCGTCACATAGTAATCCTGCCCCTGAAAGTCACGTCCCAAATTATAAGTATAGGTATAACAAGGCAAATTGGTAGCCAACTGATAGGAAGCACCGGCAAAGCCGGGCAAATCACTTTCCACCTTGTCAAATCCATCATAACGAGGAGCCGGATTCTTCCAATCAAGCGATATAAATCCCTGTGCCATCAGATTGCCACAGAGTAATATCCCCAAAAAGGTCAGAATCAAATTACGGTAGCGCATATATTTAACCATCTAAAATTCACTTAACACCGATATTATCGTACATAAAAATCGAGCACCTTCTTATCTTCCAAATAGCCTTGCAAATGCTGTCCGATGGAAACTGGTCCTACTCCGACCGGTGTACCCGTATACAGCAAATCACCAATCTTCAACGTATAGAACCGACTAACCCAAGCTATCAATTTATCTACTCCAAACAACATATCAGCCGAACACCCGCTCTGCACACACTGTCCGTCAATATTCAAATTAAAACGAACATTTTGCACATCCGAAAACTGCTCTTTAGGTAAGAAATCGCCTATGACCGCCGATCCATCAAACCCTTTAGATACCTCCCAAGGATACCCTTTTTCGCGCAATTTCCGCTGTAAGTCTCGAGCAGTAAAATCAATTCCTACTGTTAAAGCATCGTAATAACGATGAGCAAATCGTTCTGCTATATTTTTTCCCAACCGACTAATGCGTACGACCAGTTCTGTTTCATAATGCACTTCATTAGAGAAATCAGGAATAAAAAAAGGCTTTCCATCTTTCAATAATGCAGAATCCGGCTTCAAGAAAATAACAGGCTCTTCTGGTATAAGAAACGTATGGTTCAGCTCTTTATTGTGCTCGGCATAATTCATGCCAACGGCAAATATCTTCATTATTCGATTTGATTAAAATTTAAGCGATTAAACATTACAGCCAAATGAGCATACAAAGAAGTGTTTTGCACTACAATATGTTCCGGCACTCGGATGCGAAACGGAGTAAAATTCCACACAGCCTTAATCCCTCCGTCAATCATCCTATCCGTAATCCGTTGAGCTATATTAATAGGTACAGTCAATACCCCGATATTCACATCATACTCCTTCATCTTTGCCGGAAAATCATCGGAATGAAAAATAGGAATACCATTAATGGAAGTACCGACCAATTTCGGGTTTATATCGAATGCAGCAACTATCTCCAGACCGAAATGAGTCAAACCAGAATCGCGAAGCAAAGCTCCCCCTAAGCTACCAACGCCAAAAAGAAAAGCTTTGTGAATATTTGTAAAGCCCAGAAAATCCTCCAGCACCTTTATCAATGCATCAATATCATAGCCCACACGTGTACGTCCGGAAACATTAACATAAGAAAGGTCTTTCGCTATCTGAGATGAATCAATATTAATTTCCTTGGAAATTTGGGTGGACGAAACATACTGTTCGCCACGCTCTTTCATCAATTTTATATTTGATAAATACCAAGGCAGTCTACGTAAAGTAGGCTCCGGTACTTTTTCAAATTCTTTCATCATTCGGCTACTCATATTATTTTCATTGCATTACTTTGGCATACTGCAAATTTACTGTTTTTTTCTTAACCTACAATCTGTTAGTACAAAAGCTTAATAGAGATTAAACAAAAGCTGTAAAAAAATTGCTTTCTTGCTCATTCAGACAATCTTTTCTATCTTTGGACACCATAAGCCCAAATTAGTCTGAGGATTTATAGAATTCTGACAGCACAAGTTCTGTCTGTCTTTTTCCTCAGCTCTTACTCTAAAAAAACAAACAATATGAAAAGCAATGATTGGAAAGACAGACTGAATGTCGTATATTCCACAAACCCAGACTTTCAATATGAAACCGAAGATGAAATAGCCACGGAAACACTCCCTAAAAACCAGCAAAAGTTACGGGTCTCTATCGAGAAAAAAAACAGAGGTGGCAAAACCGTGACATTAGTCACTGGCTTTGTAGGTACAGAAGAGGATTTAAAAGAGCTGGGACGAACCTTGAAAAGTAAATGTGGTGTAGGCGGAAGTGCCAAAGACAATGAAATCATCATTCAAGGCGAATTTAAGCAACGCATCATCGAACTTTTGAAACAAGAAGGCTACACTCAGACAAAATAGAAAAAGCCAATGATTGCTTCTTGAGGAAGCTGTCAAGCAATGAATCCAATTTCTGTTTTCTGGGTCATCTAAGCCTCCCTAAAAAGTATCTTAAGATAAACTGCAAAGTATCCTAAGATAAATGCCCAAGTATCCTAAGA
>DYCT01000070.1 GCA_019417975.1 Bacteroides sp. | reverse complement strand
ATCCATCAACTGTGCCCGATACAGTTCCTGAAGTTTACGGCGCTGACTCAGCAAGTTATCAACACGCGCCAACAGATATGTAGAGCTAAACGGCTTAGTGATATAATCGTCAGCTCCCAGCCCTAATCCTTCCAGTTTGCTTTCAATATTTGTTTTGGCAGTCAGCAGCACAATCGGGATATGGCTGGTTGCAAGATTGCTCTTCAATTCTTTGGTCAGTTCGATACCATCTTTATGTGGCATCATCACATCACTGATGATAATGTCGGGTACAAACTTCAAAGCCTTCTCTGCACCTTCCACACCATCTGCAGCTTCGACAACCCTAAACTGAGACGAAAAAATAGAGCGCAAGAAGAAACGCAACTC
This sequence comes from Bacteroides sp., assembly GCA_019417975.1. Lineage (GTDB taxonomy): Bacteria > Bacteroidota > Bacteroidia > Bacteroidales > Bacteroidaceae > DYCT01. The sequence continues at coordinate 8,459 of DYCT01000070.1, read as the reverse complement.
TGCATTGTCTTCAACCAGCAGCATAGTCTCTTTCTGTCCACTCTCTACTTCAGCATCTTCCTGAGTCTCTACCGGTTTTACCATCAATGTTTCAACTTCATTCTCGGTTGAGTGCACATGTACATCATCGTTTAGGATAAATTCGACAGTATCATCATAATGTTCTTTCCCTTTCAACAGATGCACAGTAAAGCAACTACCCTCACCTAGTTTACTGTCCACAGTAATAGTAGCTTTATGCATGTCTACCAGCTCTTTGACAAGCGAAAGTCCGATTCCGGAACTGCTTTGATTAAACAGATTCTTATCCATTAGGTTTTCAAACCGAACAAACAAGACCCCTTTCTTATTTTCCGCAATTCCAATACCTTGATCCTGCACCCCTACCGACACTTGTTTCTCATCGTCATGCACAAACACAGTAATCATCCTTCCCGCAGGTGTATACTTGAATGCATTGGACAAGAGGTTGAAAATAATCTTCTCCAATTTATCCTCATCAACCCACAGATGCTGACTTTCTACTTCGCTTTCAAATACAAAATCGATTTGATGCTCTTCTGCCACCGAATCAAAATTAGCCATCACCCGACGTACAAACGGCACAATATCAATCTCGGATACATGCATTTTCATCTTCTTGTTTTGTATCTTACGGAAATCGAGCAACTGGTTTACCAAACGCAACATTCGGTCGGTATTCCGCTTCACTACCTCCAGTTGTTCACGTGTTTCTTCCGATATATTCACATGTTGGAGCACATGTTCCACGGGTCCGGCAATCAAAGTCAACGGTGTACGCAGCTCGTGTGAAATATTTGTAAAGAAACGCAGCTTGATGTCGCTTACCTGCTGTTCGACCGACACTTCATGCTTCAATCGATAAATAATAAACAAAACATACCCCACTATAGCAGTAATCACCAAGAACAACAGCAGATAGAAGTAATAAGCCAAAGGCGTTTCCCAAAACGATGGAAGTATTGTGATGGCAAGTTGACGTTCATTGTCTACCCACACACCATCACTGTTGGTCGACCTGATACGCAAGATATAGTCTCCCTTCGGCAAGTTGGTATATGTAGCCGTGCGCTGCTTATCCACATAGTTCCACCCCTTATCAAATCCCTGCAAGAAAAAAGCATATTTGATAGCCTCCGGTCTCACCATGTCCAATGCCGCATATTGTATCGTAAAGATATTAAGATTGTGTGGCAATACCAATTCATCGGTCTCGTTTATTCCTTTTCGGAGTACCACTTCCCCTTTTCCGGGAACAGTCTCCACATTATCAATCAAAAGTTTTGAAAGAATAATGTGTGGTACAAACGTACTCTTGCGTACTGCGGCAGGAATAAAACTGAGTGTACCACTACTTGTTCCGAAAAATAGACGATTGGATTGTGAACGCGCCGATGCGCCCTCATTGAAACGAGCATTCATATAAAAACGTCCTTCATCGTAGTTCTCAAACTTGTCAATACCGGGAATAAACTTGCACAATCCGCCTTCTGTACCAATCCACAGATTACCTCTATCATCTTCCTGCATCGAAAGCATCACATCCGACAATGCTCCATCTTTCACGGTAAACGACTTAAAAGATGCTTTGCCCTTCTCATCAATCGAAAGCAGTTTATTCAATCCGCCTCCAAAGGTAGCCAAATAGATTTCTCCCTTTTGCGTACAAGTAATCCAATGCACATCATTATTGCTCAAACTCTGTTCTTCGCTCGGCACACGCGAGAATCGTTGAAACGAGATGCTCTCCGGGGTTTTAAAATTAGAGTTAAACCGCAACGCTCCGGCTGTAGTTCCCACCCATATATACCCATTTTTACCGGAAGTGATATGACGCACACGGTAACATCTGTCTATCGGATATTCTTTCAAGTTATTGCGATGATTGATAAATATTAGTCGTCCGCTCTTATCCTTTTCTATATAGTTCAATCCACCTCCGAACGTAGCGACCCACATCCGTCCATTTACATCTTCAAAAATAGAATAAACATCGTTATGGCTCAAACTGTAGATATCGTCGTCGCTGTATTTAAAACGTGTCAGTTCATAGACATTATTCTTCTTCACCGCCTTCACCAGTCCGTCACCTTTTGTAGCAAGCCAGATGGTTCCATCTTTCGCTTGACTGAAACAGTAGACCACTCCTTGTATTGACTTTCCTGTTTTGCTGATGGTACCCTGTTCTGTCAGATATCCCAAATAATTCCGTTGTGCGTCATAGATATGCACAAATCCTTCCTTCACACTCACCCAAATATTACCTTCTCTGTCTTCCAACAAAGCTCTCACCTCATTGCTCAGCGATTCATAATCGTGTGGCTTCGGGACGAACAGTTCAAATTCGTTCTTGACGAAAGTAACCTTTTCCAGCCCTTTGGAGTGTGTACACAACCATAAGTTGCCTTGAGCATCAGACATAGCGGAGTGAATCTTGTTCGAAAACATCCAATCCGACGAACCCGGCCGGTTATAAAAAGGAACCAAACAATTATTTTTACGATCAAAATAAGAAAAACCTCCTCCAAAAGGATGTACCCACAACCGATTGTTGACATCTTCATGGATATGAAAAGCCGGGTCGGACCGTGTGGCTGAACCTGGTTCTATAAACAGCACTTCACGTTTCAACTGACGGGTACGTGGATTGAAATGACAGACCTCGCCTGAATGGTCCAGTTCCATCCATAGTTCGTTAGAACGGTCTGCATAAGTAGACATCACCTTTACTCCGGCCAATTCTTTATGTTCGGAAGGAGTATAAGCCGTGAAATCCTTTTCCCGAGTGTTATATACAAAAAGTCCCTTAGCTGCAGTTGTTGCTACTATCTCATTGTTCGACAAAGCATTTACCCCAATAATATTTCCCTTTACCGGAAGTTGCAGTAATTCAAATCGACCGGATTTTTTATGATACTTCCACAGCTGTCCCATATCCGAACCAAAGAAAATCTCATCGCCCAACTCCTGAAACGAATAAAACAATTGCTTCTTTCTCGAATCGGTCTCTTTCGTTTCGATAAAATAAGAAACGGGGTCCACTGCATCAGGCTTGACCAATGCCAATCCATTATCGGTCAGTAGCCATTCATTTCCAGATTTATCTTGTCTCACATCAAATACTTTCTGACAAGGAAAAAGTCCGGACTTCAACGAATAAATCTGTGTAGACAGCTTATGGGTTTCTTTATCCGTCATCACCCGGATAGCTCCATCATTTTCAGTCAGAAGCCACACACTGCCCTTAGGCATAATCTTGATGTCCGAAATATTCAGCATACTTCCTTCACCCGACTCCGGCACAGCCTCAAAAGTTTCTGTCCTCGGGTCGAACCGATGTACCCGGCTATCGTATGTCAACACCCAAATATACCCATAGCAGTCTTCATGCATAAGGTCTACACGGTTGTTCGTCAAACTAATCTGATTGCTTTGACTGGCCTTATAGGTCTTAAAATTATAGCCATCAAACTTGTTTATTCCGTCCCATGTAGCCAACCATATCACTCCGTTATGGTCCTGCAACATATTCATTACCGTATTCTGCGACAACCCATCTTCCGATGAATAATGACGGAACGTACATTTTAGCTGTGCAGCCGAATAGGAACTTAACAACAGGAACAATAAGGTTAACAAAAAGGTATTCTTATTCATCTGATTTTCCGTATTAGTAAAGCACAAAAGTAACGAAAAACGCCCGAATATACCATTGAGCTATCGCTTTTTTTAAGCGAAACACTCAAAAATCATTACTTATATTCGATTCTAAGAAGAAAAACAGATAAACCTCCTCTGACTTTCTGCCTTATCGTAGCAGTTTCGGTTACCTTTATCCTCTCCTATGCTTTCAGCTGTGAGAAAAGCCGTTGTCCTTTCAGATAGTAAGCTTTCAAAATACTTACAGGTTTCTGTTCGGGGATAGGATTCAATACAGACCGTTGCAGATTGCGTTCCCGGTCAGCACGATACCCGGCACATTCGCGAGAAAAAGCCTTGCGTGCTTTCAACACTTCCCGTGCATTGGCCAGATGCCCTTGCAACAGAAACGACAGAGCTGCCACATAGTCAAGCATAGCACGTACACGCAACACCGACTTCAGTTCTTCTTCAGGCAAATTCTTATATAGCATCAACAAGTTATTGCGAAAATTAAGGAAGGTCTTGCGAGGGCTTTCCCGTTTCAATGTTCCCCCACCTACATGATAGACCACACTTTGTGGAATACAGACAATTCCCCGTCCGGCACTACGCAAGCGCCAACATAAGTCTATTTCTTCCATATGAGCAAAAAAGCGTCCATCCAGCCCACCTGCCTCTATATAATCGATAGCGCGGACAAACAAGGCAGCACCGGTAGCCCAAAACACAGAGGTCACGTCATCGTATTGTCCATGGTCTTCTTCCAATGTGCCAAAGATGCGTCCCCGACAATACGGATAGCCATAACGGTCTATAAATCCTCCGCTTGCCCCTGCATATTCAAACCAATTTCTCCGATTCCAGTCGCGCAACTTCGGTTGACAAGCAGCCACTTCGGGATGGCAATCCATATACTGCACAAGCGGTTCCAACCAATGTTCCGTTACCTCGACATCAGAATTAAGCAAAACATAGTAAGTTGCCTCTATTTGTTGCAAAGCTCGGTTATATCCTTCGGCAAATCCGTAATTTTCAGGCAAGAGAATGCATCGCACCGAAGGAAAGTCGCGTTCCAGAACAGCGATAGAATCATCAGTAGAACCATTATCAGCCACATACACCACCACGCCGGGTGCTTCGCTATATCGTACCACATCGCCCAAAAAACGTTCGAGCATCTGCCGTCCGTTCCAGTTCAAAATGACCACCGCTACTTTTGTATCCATAACATCTTCCTGCCTAATCGTTCAACATACGCACCAGACGTCCCTGCAGAGCCGTACCGTCTTCATTCCAATCGCCCAATTCTACCAAAGCCAAATGATTGTCGAAAGCAGAATCAGCTTCTACTTCCACACGGATATAATTGGCTGTGAAACCATGCATCTTAGCTCCCGGTTTCGATTTTTCAAGCAATACTTCCAAGGTCTGCCCGATGTGACGTTCGTAGAATGCTTTCCATTTCTCGTCAGACACTGCCAACAAACGCTGACTACGTGCATGTTTTTCAGCCGGATCTACTTCATATTCTATCTTCAAAGCCTGTGTACCGGGACGTTCTGAATAGCTGAACACATGAAGCTGTGTAACATCCAGTCCCCGAATGAACTGATAAGCCTGTTCAAAATACTCGGGAGTCTCCCCGCGCGTACCTACAATTACATCCACTCCAATAAACGCATCGGGGATGGCTTGTTTCACTTTCTGAACCTTCTGCGCAAAGAGTGCGGTATCGTAACGACGACGCATCAAGCGAAGCACCTCATCACAACCCGACTGCAAAGGGATATGGAAATGAGGCATGAAGCGCTTACTCTGTGCCACAAAGTCGATAATCTCATCGGTCAACAGATTGGGTTCGATAGAGGAAATACGATAGCGATGAATGCCTTCCACCTCGTCCAACGCCTTCACCAAGTCGAAAAAAGTCTCGCCGGTGCTTTTTCCAAAGTCGCCAGTATTCACGCCTGTGATGACAATCTCTTTCCCACCTTCGGCTGCAGCCTGACGTGCTTGTTCCACAATTTCGGCAATGCTACCATTACGACTCCTACCACGGGCAAAAGGAATGGTACAATACGAACAAAAATAATCGCACCCATCTTGTACCTTCAAGAAAAAGCGAGTACGGTCGCCTCGCGAACACGATGGAGCAAACGTACGGATATCTTTCAATGGTGAATAAAAAGCTTCTCCGTGTTCATGTTTCTGCAAATTGCCCAGATACTTCAACAAATCCTTCTTCTGTTCTGCTCCCAACACCACATCCACTCCCTCGATAGAAGCCACCCGTTCGGGTTTAAGCTGCGCGTAACATCCGGTCACTACCACAAACGCTCCGGGATGCTGTTTCACCAACCGATGGATAGCCTGACGGCATTTCTTGTCGGCTACCTCTGTCACCGAGCATGTGTTTACCACACAAATATCTGCTATTTCGCCCCTACGCGCGGTACGTACTCCGGCTTCCTGCAAAATCCGTCCGATGGTGGAGGTTTCAGAGAAATTCAGTTTACAACCCAACGTATAATATACTGCTTTCTTGTCTTGGAATATCGTTGTATCTATCATATCCGCATCTGCTTTTAACTATGAGGTTGCAAATTTAGCCATTATTTTTTTATTGAAAAACAGATATGTGTTTCTTCACAATTGCGTATGAATTATGAACGATATATCTCCTACTTTTCGTCTATTTTGAATTATGATTCTGCCAATACCGAACCCATCTCACCCTAAAATTACACATTTTACCCCTGTTTTGTGCATAAATCCAAAAATAATCTGTACCTTTGCCGCCTATTTGATTTAAAAAGAACATGATACAAGAAAATTTCATTAAGCTATACGAAAATAGCTTCAAAGAAAATTGGGATTTGCCCTGCTACACCGACTACGGAGAAAACCTTACTTACACCTACGGACAAGTAGCTGAGGAAATCGCAAAATTACATCTACTCTTCAAATATTGCAGCATCCGTCGCGGTGATAAAATAGCACTCATTGGGAAGAATACTACCAAATGGTGCATTACATATATGGCTTCCATCACATACGGAGCCATCATCGTACCTATCTTACAAGACTTCAATCCGAATGATGTACACCACATCGTAGGACACTCTGAATCGGTATTCCTCTTTACAAGCGATGCTATTTGGGAAAACTTGGAAGAAGAGAAACTGGCGGGTATCCGTGCTGCTTTCTCACTGACCGACTTCCGTTGCCTCTATCAACGCGATGGAGAGACAATTCAGAAGTTCCTCCGCAATATGAATACACAGATGGACAAAGCGTACCCCAATGGATTCTGTCGCGAGGATGTAGCCTATACCACATTGGGTAACGAAAAGGTTATGTTGCTCAACTACACTTCTGGAACTACCGGATTCAGCAAAGGTGTAATGCTGACAGGCAACAACTTGGCCGGAAACGTAACATTCGGCATCCACACCGAATTGCTAAAAAAAGGCGATAAAGTATTGTCATTCCTGCCATTGGCTCATGCCTATGGATGCGCATTCGACTTTCTTACCGCTACCGCTGTGGGTACACACGTCACCCTATTGGGAAAAACTCCTTCACCCAAAATCTTGATGAAAGCATTCGAAGAAGTAAAACCAAACCTCATCATTACCGTACCACTCGTCATCGAAAAGATATACAAGAACGTTATCCAGCCACTGATTAGTAAAAAAGGTATGAAATGGGCACTCAACATCCCCTTGCTCGACAACCAGATTTACGGCCAAATACGTAAAAAACTGGTAGAAGCCTTGGGTGGACGGTTCAAAGAAGTCATCATCGGAGGTGCTGCCATGAACCCGGAAGTAACAGAATTCTTCCACAAAATCAAATTCCCTTTCACCATCGGATACGGAATGACCGAATGCGGACCTCTCATCAGTTACAGCCCTTGGGACGAGTTTATCCCGTCTTCATCGGGAAAAATACTGGACACCATGAAAGTACGCATCGACTCGGACGACCCATACAACAAAATCGGTGAGATACAAGTATACGGCGAAAATGTAATGGCCGGATATTATAAAAACGAAAAGGCTACACGCGAAGCCTTTACCGAAGACGGATGGCTGCACACCGGTGATTTGGGAACCATTGATAAGGACGGACGTATCTATATCCGCGGACGCAGCAAGACCATGATTTTAGGTTCGAACGGCCAAAACATCTTCCCTGAAGAGATTGAAACAAAACTGAACAACATGCCGTTTATCATAGAAAGTCTGGTAATCGAACGCAACAAGAAATTGGTAGCATTGGTCTATGCCGATTACGAAGCCCTGGAGTCGTTGGGATTGAACAACCCCGAAAATTTGAAAGCTGTAATGGACGAGAACTTGAAGAACCTGAACAAGATTGTGGGCAACTACGAAAAGATAAGTCAGATTCAACTCTACCCCACCGAATTTGAAAAAACCCCCAAAAAAAGCATCAAGAGATACTTGTACAACAGCATTTCGGAGGAATAAAATTCGAAAAAACAGATAAAAGACAATACAAAAGCCCTACTTTTAAAAAAAAAATAAAAAAAGTGGGGCTTTTGAGTACAACATATCAAAAAAGTATCTAAATTTGCACCGTTTTAATAAGCAATAATTGTATTAAGGTTTTTAAAAAGCAAAAGAAAATGAAAAAATTAGCATTTTTGTTCGTAGCTATGGTAGCTGTATCTTTCGCATCTTGCGGAAATAAGTCTAACGCTGAAGCAGAAGCAGCTAAAGCTGATTCTATCCGTATCGCTGATTCTATCGCTGCTGTAGAAGCTGCTGCTC
>DYCT01000007.1:406-17282 GCA_019417975.1 Bacteroides sp. | reverse complement strand
CTCAAAGCCCGACACCAACGAAACATCATAGGTTTCGGCATAATGCCGTTCACCATCCAGCTGCCTTTTCAGCCGGAAGCTCATGTATAAAAAGATGATTACAACTGCGAAAACAGCAAAAGCCAATAAGCCATTGCCCAACATAAACATCTTGTTCGTATTCAAGTGATTATTCATAATTTCAAATGTATTTCAATTAAAATTCATCCACAACTGCGCAAAACTAACAAAAAACTTATTAATATTTTGTAGGAGAAAGGATTATTTGTATCTTTGCACCGAAATGGATGAAATGTGAGGGGCGATTAAGCCCTTTTTTTATTCTTAATAACGAATAAATGATAGACAGAGGAATTGTAAAAGGCATCGTGGAAGAATGGCTGAAAGACACTGAATACTTTTTGGTAGACGTCAGCGTAAGTGCCGAAGACAAAATCGTGGTAGAAATAGACCACGCAGAAGGCGTATGGATTGACGACTGTGTAAAGCTCAGTCAGTTTATCGAAGCACATCTCGACAGAGAAAAGGAAGACTACGAGCTGGAAGTAGGATCGGCCGGTATTGACCAACCGTTTAAAGTACTGCAACAGTATTATGTACACGTAGGCTCCGATGTAGAAGTGTTAACAAAAGAAGGCAAGAAACTGGCCGGCACGCTAAAAGAGGCAAACGAAGACCACTTCGTGCTTACTACACGCAAAAAAGCTTTGGTAGAAGGCAGCAAACGCCCCAAGATGGTCGACGAAGACATTACCTTTACCTATGACGAAATAAAATATACTAAATACTTACTCAGTTTTAAATAATTATGGCCAAAAAAGAAGAGACAATCAGTCTGGTTGATACATTTGCGGAATTTAAAGATTTAAAGAACATTGACCGCACCACCCTGGTTAGCGTGTTGGAAGAATCATTCCGCAGTGTCATAGCCAAAATGTTTGGCACTGACGAAAACTATGACGTCATTGTAAATCCCGACAAAGGCGACTGCGAAAACTGGAGAAACCGTACCGTAGTAGCCGATGACGAATTGGAGAATTCCAATCTGGAAATCAAATTGAGCGACGCACAGAAAATCGATGCATCCTACGAAGTGGGCGAAGAAGTGACAGACCAAGTACACTTTGCCGATTTCGGACGCAGAGCCATCTTGAACTTACGCCAGACATTAGCATCCAAAATATTAGAACTGGAAAAAGACAGTCTGTATAACAAATATATCGACAAGGTAGGCACCATCATCAGCGCCGAAGTTTACCAAATTTGGAAAAAGGAAATCCTGTTGCTCGATGATGAAGGCAACGAACTGTTACTACCGAAGAGCGAACAGATACCCAGCGATTTCTACCGCAAAGGCGAAACAGCACGTGCAGTGGTGGCTCGCGTAGACAATCAAAACAATAATCCGAAAATTATCCTTTCACGTACATCAAACGATTTCTTGCAACGCCTGTTCGAAATGGAAGTACCCGAAATCAACGATGGACTCATCACTATCAAACGTATAGCACGCATTCCAGGCGAACGTGCCAAGATTGCTGTTGAGTCTTACGACGACCGCATCGACCCGGTAGGAGCTTGCGTAGGTGTGAAAGGTTCCAGAATACACGGTATCGTACGCGAATTGCGCAACGAAAATATCGATGTCATCAACTATACCAGCAACACACAACTCTTCATCCAGCGTGCACTGAGCCCGGCTAAGATTTCAAGCATCCGCTTGAACGAAGAAGAGCATAAAGCAGAAGTGTTCCTACGCCCCGAAGAAGTGTCATTGGCCATCGGTAAGAGCGGAATGAACATCAAGCTGGCAAGCATGCTGACCGAATACACCATCGACGTATTCCGTGAATTGGAAGAAGGTACTGAGGAGGAAGAAGATATCTACTTGGATGAATTCAAAGACGAAATCGATGAGTGGGTAATCAACGCCATCAAAAGCATAGGCATCGATACAGCCAAAGCGGTTATCAACGCACCGCGCGAAATGCTGATTGAGAAAGCCGACTTGGAAGAAAGTACCGTGGACGAAGTATTACGAATATTGAAAGCAGAATTTGAAGAATAAACCGCAGAGCGTTCGTCCCCTCTGCACCGACATTCCGGCAGACTGCGTCTGAAACAGACAGACGCAGTCCATCGAAACCCATTTATTCTTCAATTTCATTTAAATAAATAATATGACGATTAGGCTAAACAAAGTAACAAGAGACTTAAATGTAGGAATCGCGACGGTAGTTGAGTTCCTACAAAAGAAAGGATTTGACATCGAGCCAAATCCCAATACAAAAATCACAGAAGAGCAGTATGAATTGTTGAATAAAGAATTCAACAAGGACAAGGACCTGCGCCTGGCCTCTGAAAGACAACTGCAAGAAAGAATGAACAAAAGCAGTAAGCCTTCTGTCGCTCTGAAAAACAATAATGAAAAGAAGATAGATGAAAAAAGCAAACCGGAAGAAATAAAGACCATCATACCGGAAGAGGTACGTCCAAAATTCAAACCGGTCGGAAAGATAGACCTGGACAACCTTTCCAAAAAGTTAGAGAAAAAAGCGGAAACTATTCGACCTAAGCAACCTGTTGAAAAAAAAGAGGCTCATCCTGCAACGGACGAGAAAACAACAGTTACTGAAGCGCCGCATACGGAAACGCCTCAACAAGATATACACAAGAAGCCTGAGACGGCAACGGAAAAAGTAACGGAAGTAGTTGAAAAGATTATCGAAGAACCTGTTCAACAAATACCCGAACCAACTGTGGAAACAGTTACCCCTAAACAACCGGTTGCGGAGACAAACAATCTCCAGCCCGCTCAGCAAGAAAAGCCAGTCATAGATAAAGTAACGGAAATCGTGGAGTCTAAAGAAGAAACAAAACAAGAAGCCAAAAACGATGTGTTCAAAATACGGAACACCGAATTCGTCTCTAAAATCAATGTCGTAGGTCAAATAGACTTGGATGCACTCAACCAGTCGACACGTCCTAAACGCAAGTCAAAAGAAGAGAAGAAAAAAGAGCGGGAGGAAAAAGACAAGCAACGGTTGGAACAGAAGAAGCAGATTAAAGATGCTATCATCAAAGAAATACGCCGTGGCGAAGAGAAATCGGCTAAGACCGATAATGAAGCTGATGCTAAGAAAAAGAAAAAAAGAAACCGCATCAACAAAGAAAAGGTAGACATCAACAATGTCAGCAACCAACATGCCGGTGGAAACGATAAACGCAACCAGCAGAATAGTGGAAAGAACGACAACAAGTTTGCCGGTAAAGACCGATTTAAAAAGAACCAGCCAAAGGCCGAGGTAAACGATGAAGACGTAGCTAAGCAAGTTAAAGAGACCTTAGCACGACTCACTACCAAAGGCAAAAACAAGGCTGCCAAATATCGTAAGGAAAAGCGTGAAAGTGCGCACAACCGCCAGATGGAACTGGAAGACCAGGAAATGGCAGAAAGCAAGATTCTGAAAATTACAGAATTTGTAACAGCCAACGAACTGGCCAGCATGATGAATATCTCTGTAAACCAAGTCATCGGTACTTGTATGAGTATCGGCATCATGGTTTCTATCAACCAACGTCTGGATGCTGAAACCATCAACCTTGTAGCTGAGGAATTCGGCTTCAAGACCGAATACGTCAGCGCCGATGTGGCAGAAGCAATCACCGAAGAAGAAGATGCTCCGGAAGATTTGGAACCACGTGCTCCGATTGTAACTGTCATGGGTCACGTAGACCACGGTAAGACTTCATTGCTCGACTACATCCGTAAAGCAAACGTGATTGCCGGTGAAGCTGGTGGTATCACACAGCATATCGGTGCTTACAACGTGAAAATGGAAAACGGACGACATATCACATTCTTGGATACTCCGGGTCACGAAGCATTTACGGCCATGCGTGCCCGCGGTGCGAAAGTAACCGATATCGCCATCATCATTGTGGCTGCCGACGACAATGTCATGCCACAAACCAAAGAAGCTATCAACCACGCAATGGCAGCTGGCGTACCTATCGTATTCGCCATCAACAAAGTGGATAAACCGACCGCCAACCCTGACAAGATTAAAGAGGAATTGGCCAACATGAACTTCTTGGTAGAGGAATGGGGCGGTAAATACCAGTCGCAAGACATTTCTGCTAAGAAAGGTACCGGTGTAGCCGAGTTGATGGAAAAAGTACTGCTCGAAGCCGATATGTTGGAGCTGAAAGCAAACCCCAACCGTCGTGCTACAGGCTCTATCATTGAATCAACTTTGGACAAGGGTCGTGGCTATGTCGCTACTGTACTTGTATCAAACGGTACTTTGAAGATGGGCGACATCGTATTGGCAGGAACCAACTTCGGACGTATTAAGGCAATGTTCAACGAACGTAACCAACGCATCCAACAGGCTGGCCCTTCAGAACCGGTATTGATTCTGGGTCTGAATGGTGCACCGCAGGCCGGTGACGCTTTCCACGTAATCGAAACAGAGCAAGAAGCTCGCGAGATTGCCAACAAGCGCGAACAATTGCAACGCGAACAAGGATTGCGTACACAGAAGCTCTTGACTTTGGATGAAGTAGGACGTCGTATCGCATTGGGTAACTTCCAAGAATTGAATATCATCGTGAAAGGTGATGTGGATGGTTCTATCGAAGCCTTGAGCGACTCACTTATCAAACTGTCGACCGAACAGATTCAGGTAAATGTCATCCACAAGGCTGTGGGTCAGATTTCCGAATCGGATGTAACATTGGCTGCAGCATCCAACGCCATCATCATCGGATTCCAGGTTCGTCCGTCTGCATCAGCACGTAAGTTTGCCGAACAAGAAGGTGTCGACATCCGCATGTACTCTATCATTTACGATGCAATCGAAGAAGTGAAGTCGGCAATGGAAGGTATGCTTGCTCCGGAAGTGAAGGAAGAAATCACATCTACAATCGAAGTGCGTGAAGTATTCCATATCTCTAAGGTAGGTACTGTAGCCGGTGCTATGGTGAAAGAAGGTAAGGTGAAACGTACAGACCGTGCCCGCCTCATCCGCGATGGTATTGTTATCTTTACCGGTGACATCAATGCATTGAAACGCTTCAAGGATGATGTGAAAGAAGTAGGAACAAACTTTGAATGTGGTATCAGCCTTCAGAATTACAACGATATCAAAGTAGGTGACATTATTGAAACTTTCCAAGAAGTCGAAGTAAAACAAACCCTTTAAAATAAAAAGCCACGGAGAGCCGAAGGGGCAGGGGCGAAAGACAAGCACTCTCTATACCACCCTATCAAGGTCCTCCGTGGCTTTTAATGCATTATAATTGCAAAAAAGGAAAAGCAAAACAATGAATGAATTGGACTATGCAATATTGATTTTGACCGGAATAGGTGCATTGCTGGGCCTTTATAAAGGATTCATCAAGCAATTGGCAGCCTTAACCGGCCTAATCATCGGTCTGCTTTTGGCCAAAGCACTCTATGTACCCTTGGCTGAAAAAATGAATACATTCCTGGGGCAATCCCTGACCGTAGCCCAAATCATAGCTTTTATACTGATATGGCTGGCTGTCCCCTTGGCATTCACGCTAATCGGAGCCTTACTGTCCAAACTGATGGAAGCTGTTTCATTAGGCTTTATCAACCGGTTGCTCGGCATGGGACTCGGTATTCTGAAATACGTCCTAATCGTCAGCTTGGCTATCAACTTATTGGAATTCTTCGATAGTTCCAATGTATTGATTAACGAATCAAGGAAACAAGAATCTGCGCTCTACTATCCGCTGAAGAACTTGGTGGGCACCATTTTCCCCACCATCAGCCGGATGGCGCAACAATATATATAAAGGTATGCAACAAGAGAACCCTCAAATAGAAAAAGAACAGACGTCAAACGAATTTGTACGCCAACTGGCTGATGAGAAGTACAAATACGGTTTCACAACGGATGTGCATACAGACATCATCGAAAAAGGTCTGAACGAAGACATCATCCGGTTGATTTCGGCCAAGAAACACGAGCCGGAATGGTTGCTCGATTTTCGTCTGAAAGCTTACCGATACTGGCTTACCCTGGAAATGCCTACCTGGGCACACCTCGACATACCGGAAATCGACTATCAGGCCATCTCCTACTATGCCGACCCAACCCAAAAAAAAGATGCACCGAAATCGTTGGACGAGGTCGACCCAGAACTTATCAAGACATTCAACAAGTTGGGTATTCCGCTGGAAGAACAGATGGCTTTGAGCGGTATGGCCGTCGATGCAGTAATGGACTCTGTCTCGGTAAAGACAACTTTCAAAGAGACACTGATGGAGAAAGGAATCATCTTTTGCTCATTCAGCGAAGCTGTACGTGAACATCCCGACTTGGTACAAAAATACTTAGGCTCAGTAGTGGGCTACCGCGACAATTTCTTTGCAGCCCTCAACTCAGCCGTATTCTCCGATGGCTCGTTTGTCTACATCCCTAAAGGTGTGCGATGTCCTATGGAGCTAAGTACTTACTTCCGCATCAATGCCGCCAATACCGGACAATTCGAGCGTACGCTCATTGTTGCCGATGATGATAGTTACGTATCTTATCTGGAAGGATGTACTGCCCCTATGCGCGATGAAAACCAACTCCACGCTGCCATTGTAGAAATTGTGGTACACGACCGTGCTGAAGTAAAATATAGCACTGTGCAAAACTGGTATCCGGGCGACAGCGAAGGACGAGGCGGTGTATACAACTTCGTGACCAAACGAGGCAATTGCAAGGGAATCAACTCCAAACTGTCGTGGACACAAGTGGAAACCGGTAGTGCCATCACCTGGAAATACCCCAGTTGCATCCTATCGGGCGATAATTCAACAGCTGAATTCTATTCCGTGGCTGTCACAAACAATCATCAGCAGGCCGATACAGGCACCAAGATGATACACTTGGGAAAAAATACCCGAAGCACCATCGTCAGCAAAGGAATCTCTGCCGGACAGTCACAAAATGCCTACCGCGGATTGGTACGTGTATCGGAAAGAGCCGAAGGAGCCAGAAATTATAGCCAATGTGACTCCTTGCTCTTGGGTGACAAATGTGGAGCCCATACATTCCCTTACATGGACATTCATAATGAAACAGCTGTCGTTGAACATGAAGCCACAACTTCGAAAATCAACGAAGACCAAATTTTCTATTGTAACCAACGAGGCATCTCGACCGAAGACGCCATAGGACTTATCGTAAACGGATACGCCAAAGAAGTAATCAACAAACTGCCAATGGAGTTTGCCGTAGAAGCCCAAAAACTATTGTCGATTACCCTCGAAGGCAGTGTGGGATAAACAAAACAAACCAAATATTAGTAACCATCCGAATGAACAGCCCGGAAGCACCCCTACCCGACTCGCCATTCATTATAGATAGAAGCTTATGCTAACAATTAAAGACCTGCATGCCAGCATCAATGGCAAAGAAATATTAAAAGGTATCAACCTGACAGTAAAACCCGGTGAAGTTCATGCCATCATGGGACCAAACGGCTCTGGAAAAAGTACCATGTCGTCGGTCTTGGTAGGTAATCCGGCTTACGAGGTAACCAAAGGAAGCGTATCATTCTACGGAAAAGACCTGCTACAGCTCAGCCCGGAAGATCGCAGCCACGAAGGTATTTTCCTTTCTTTCCAATATCCGGTGGAAATACCCGGTGTAAGCATGGTAAACTTCATGCGTGCAGCAGTCAATGAGAAACGGAAATACGAAGGAAAAAAAGCACTCACTGCTTCTGAGTTCCTCAAGCTGATGAGGGAAAAACGCGAAATCGTAGAGCTTGATAACAAATTGGCCAACCGTTCGGTCAACGAAGGATTCTCTGGAGGAGAGAAGAAAAGAAATGAAATCTTCCAAATGGCCATGCTTGAACCGCGTCTGAGCATTTTGGATGAAACAGACTCCGGATTGGACATTGATGCACTACGCATCGTAGCCGAAGGTGTAAACAAACTGAAAACACCGGAAACATCAACCATCGTTATCACACACTACCAACGCTTGCTCGACTATATCAAACCCGACATCGTACACGTACTCTACAAAGGACGAATTGTCAAGACAGCCGGACCTGAACTTGCTTTAGAATTGGAAGAAAAAGGATACGATTGGATAAAAGAGGAATTGGGAGAATAACGCTATGAGACCTGAACAACAATACATCGACCTTTTCACACAATGCGAAGAGATGATTTGCCGACATAGTGTCGAAGTAATGAACGCACCACGCGCCACTGCTTTCGAACACTTCCAGCAACTGTCATTCCCTACTCGCAAACAGGAAAAATATAAATATACCGATATCGGACAATTGTTTGAACCCGACTACGGACTGAACCTAAACCGCTTGAGCATACCGGTAAATCCTTATGAAGTGTTCAAATGTGATGTGCCCAACATGAGCACAGCTCTCTACTTTGTTGTAAACGATTCTTTTTACAATCAGGCACTTCCAAAAGTTACTTTACCCGAAGGCGTACTGATAGGAAGCATCCGTGAGATAGCTGCCCAACAGCCCGACTTGCTCCGCAAATACTACGGCAAACTGGCAGATAGTTCAAAAGATGCAGTCACTGCCCTCAACACCATGTTTGCTCAAGATGGTGTCCTGATTTATGTTCCTCGAAATGTCATCGTAGAGAAACCTATTCAGCTGGTTAACGTTCTCCGTGCCGATGTCAACTTCATGGTGAACCGTCGCGTACTCATCATTCTGGAAGAAGGAGCACAAGCCCGACTCTTGCTATGCGACCACGCAATGGACAACGTCAACTTCTTAGCGACACAGGTTATCGAAACCTATGTCGGAGCACATGCCACTTTCGACATGTACGAACTGGAAGAAACACATACCAGCACCGTACGTATCTCCAACTGCTATGTACGCCAGGAAGAAGGTTCAAATGTGTTGCTCAACGGCATCACACTTAACAACGGGACGACTCGAAACACGACCGAGATTACATTAGCCGGTCCACATGCCGAAATCAATCTATGTGGCATGGCTATTGCCGACAAGAATCAGCACGTTGACAACAATACATTCATTGACCATATTGCACCCGACTGTACAAGCAATGAACTTTATAAATATGTACTCGACGAACAAGCTATCGGAGCATTTGCCGGCTTGGTAAAAGTACGTCCGGGTGCACAACGTACCAACTCGCAACAGACTAACCGCAACCTCTGCACTACGCGCGAAGCTCGTATGTACACCCAACCTCAGTTAGAGATTTATGCCGATGACGTAAAATGCTCACACGGTTCAACTGTAGGACAGTTGGATGAAAATGCCTTGTTCTATATGCGTGCCAGAGGTATCTCCGAAAAAGAAGCACGTTTGCTCTTGATGTTTGCTTTTGTCAACGATGTGATAGACAACATCCGTATGGAGGCGTTGAAAGACAGATTGCACCTACTGGTCGAAAAACGTTTCAGAGGTGAGCTAAACAAATGTCAAGGATGCTCAATGTGTAAATAATAGGAATATGACCACTATGTACGACATACAAAAAATAAGAGCCGACTTTCCCATACTAAGCCGTCAGGTGTATGGGAAACCATTGGTTTATTTGGATAACGGAGCAACTACTCAAAAGCCTCGCTGTGTAGTCGATGCCATCAACGAAGAATACTATTCGGTCAATGCAAATGTACACCGAGGCGTTCATTTCCTCTCGCAAAAAGCAACCGAACTGCACGAAGCAGCTCGCGAAACTGTCAGACAATTCATCCACGCACGTAGCACCAATGAGATTGTCTTTACCCGAGGCACAACCGAAAGTATCAACTTATTGGTTTCCTCGTTTGGCGACAACTTTATGCAGGAAGGCGATGAAGTCATCTTGAGCACTATGGAGCATCACAGCAACATTGTGCCTTGGCAGATTTTAGCAGCTCGCAAAGGCATTGCTCTTAAAGTCATTCCGATGAACGACCGGGGAGAACTCTTAATAGATGAATATGAAAAGTTGTTCAGCGAACGTACACGAATAGTTGCTGTCACCTACGTATCGAATGTATTGGGCACTGTAAACCCCATCGAAGAACTTACGCGGATAGCTCACGACCATCAAGTACCTATTCTGGTGGACGGAGCTCAAGCAGTTCCTCATATGAAAGTGGATGTACAAGAATTAGATATCGACTTTTTAGCTTTCTCAGGACATAAGGTTTACGGCCCTACAGGAATCGGCGTGTTGTATGGAAAAGAAGACTGGTTAGACCGCCTGCCTCCCTATCAAGGAGGCGGTGAGATGATTCAGTCCGTTTCTTTCGAAAAAACCGTATTCAACGAACTACCCTACAAGTTTGAAGCCGGTACTCCCGACTATATCGGTTCGAATGCCTTGGCCTGTGCACTCAACTACGTCAGTGCTTTGGGTATGGAAAATATCCAAGCTCACGAACAACGACTCACTGCCTATGCCATGCAACAGATGAAACAAATTCCCGGTATGCACATTTACGGAGAAGCAGCCCGCAAGGACGCAGTCATCTCGTTCACCGTAGGCGATATCCATCCATTCGATATGGGTACTTTATTAGACCGACTCGGCATTGCCGTACGCACCGGACACCATTGTGCCCAACCACTGATGCAACGACTTGGCATTGAAGGGACTGTACGTGCCTCGTTTGCCTTGTATAACACCCAACAAGAAGTTGACGCACTTGTAGCCGGAATCATCCGGGTACAAAAGATGTTTTAAACTCATCTGAAAGTATTCAGCGAATTTCATAAAACATATCCCTTCTTAAAAAACATAGTTCGATATAACG
This sequence comes from Bacteroides sp., assembly GCA_019417975.1. Taxonomy (GTDB): domain Bacteria; phylum Bacteroidota; class Bacteroidia; order Bacteroidales; family Bacteroidaceae; genus DYCT01. Next base: position 6,483 of record DYCT01000007.1, on the reverse strand, counting down.
AAACAAATACACCGTTATATCGAACTTCTATCAATCCAGATGAAATCATATACATTATCGACCATGCAGACAAATCGACATCTATTTCGTGCGATTTTTTATGCAACAAGCTCTTTTATAGGGAAGGCACTCTTCGTGCTCTTGTTTTTCACCCCATTGAGTGCACAAGGTCAAAGCCCAACAACACTGGCAGAGGAAGAAGAGAACATTAGACTCACAGATGGCATTTTCCGCGAATACAGATTGGCACTGTTATTCAGCAAAGACGACTTTGAGTCCGAAAAGTTTAACCGCGACAAGAATAAGATAGAAAGCTTTCTGACCGAGATAGAAACCTATCTCAACGATATGTATGTACGTGATGCCGGTATCAGATTCACCATGGTACATGACGACCGACTGATTGACGAGACACTGAATGCAAAAAATGTAACAGTGGACAATGCCACCCAACTTATAAACGACCGCATTGGTAGCAACAACTATGACGTAGGCATCGCAATGGCCTACGACCGTAATAACGGACAGCTCAATGGACTGTCTTACATTGCGGGTATAAAATACGACTATATGAAAGGAGGAACCACCGTAATGAATCAAGACTCCGCCACAATCGGTCACGAGCTTGCCCACCACTTTGGAAGCAGCCATACATTTGATGTAGGGTCAGAGCCTAAACCCGGTCAGTCGATATGTGGTTATGGATTCAGCAGTGTCATTGATTACCTAAGTTTATATAGCCTCAATGCCATGCTCCCTCACACGCAAGCCGGCGATATACTGATGCCGGAGTCCCAAAGGCACACTTTTTCTGACAATACACCTCCACATATAGACAGAGAAAAGATGCAACGCGAATATATCGTACCACGCAACACTTTCTTTTCTATACCGGTCTATGCCTCCGATGAAGAGCAACAAACACTCTATTATGCCTACAATCAATGGGGATTTTCAACGGATAATAAAGCACACTTCCCAACCTTCCCCCCATCTCATGATAACATAATAAACATTGGTCGCCGCTATAATATAGGAAACTGTTCTCTTGTACCAAACTCAGATAAAGTTCCTGTAGGAGAATATAAAATGCTCATTTCTGTGAGCGATGCTCTACCCACTGATGAGGCAATATCCAAGAAACAAGCTCCTCTCTACGACTGTTATCTCACTCAAATAAAAGTCGTGGATGTAGACAAGCCTTTTAAAATAACCTCTGATGTCGGGACACAACCCAACCCGGCAATACCAATGCGTGAAGCCAAAGCAGGACAACGCATAACACTGACTTGGGATGTTGATGATAACTTCTTCGACAAGAATAGCAGAGTACGTATTTTACTCTCCGATGATGGTGGCGAAACATTTCCTTATACCTTAGTACCATCGGCACCCAACAATGGGTCGTGTGAAGTGGTAATGCCACAAACCGTCATTGGCAAGAAAGAAACTTACGAATCTATCTTCTTTTTAGGCCAAGCAGTACTTCGTTTGGAAGTGATAGACAAAGGTTATTACGATATAACCAACAACAGCCCTATCAACGGTGGAATGATGCTCAACGCTAACCCCATCGAAATGCACAACCTGCCCACAAGCAATTTCATACAGCTAAAGCCAGGCGAGCCTATGCCCGATGCCCCATTGGTCACAGCCTCGAAAAAGGGTACAATGGTAAATGTAACATATAGTGAAACTACCGACAATGAGTTTACACGAAGATACTGGGTGGCAAGCGACGGAATTAATGAAAACTGTTATGTACAATACATCGAGCGCCTGCCCAATACACCTATCAACATCAAGTTTTCCAACACCAAGGGTAGCATTGAAGAGATTGACTGGATAACAACCTTCAGTGCTCCTTATAACACACAGCTTGCCGAGGGTGTAAAAGCTTATTATATTACTCGTGTCGATGAAACTACAGGTAAGGCGATATTAAGAGAGTGGCACGCTACCACTATCCCTGCCAACGAAGGCATGTTACTAACTTCTGCCACAGGTGATGATGCTGTGATGTTACCGGCTAACGACCAAACAGCCAAACTTGAAAATGAGGTTAACCTGCTTGGTCACACCGCTAATGGCGCCAAGACCATCACAACCGACGATTGCGTTTATCTGCTGACAGAAGATGCAGACGAAGTAATATTCCATCACGCAGAGCCTGGCAACATATTGCCACCCAACAAAGCTTATCTGATGTGGAACGGAAAACTCAGCACCATCTGGCTTGTCACCGAAATCACCAGCACTGCCATAAAGGCCTCAGAAAACGCTACAGAAACGGAAATACAAGTTCCACTCTACGACTTAAGTGGCCGTTGCGTAAAACAGTTTATCAAGGGTGGTGTGTATATCTGCAAAGGCAAGAAGATAGTATATAACGGAAATTAAAACATCATGTGGGAATCACCTTTATTGTAATGCGTACAATAAAGGTGATTTTTATTACATTTGCAGTCCAAACCTTATAAATATGAAAAAAATCCTTGCTACTGTAGTGGCTTGTTTACTGATGGCAAACATCCACGCTCAAATTTCACCGGAAGCCTATCGTCAATGGCATTCCGACAAATTCTCTATGTTTATCCATTTTGGTCTCTACTCCGAATTAGGAGGTGTATGGGAAGGGAAACCCGTAACTCGTGGCTACAGCGAACAAATACAATCGTTTGCCGGTATCTTCAGTGATTGGTATGGAGAGACAGCTCAACAATTTAATCCCAATGCCTTTCAAGCCGACTCTATCGTTGCCTTGGCTCGTCAAGCCGGGATGCGTTCCATCGTCATTACAACCAAACACCACGATGGGTTCTGCATGTGGCATACAAAAACCACCGACTATAATGCATTCGATGCAACTCCAAGTCAACGGGATTTTATCCGTGAGCTGGCCGATGCCTGCCAAAGAGGTGGCGTTCGCTTAGGACTCTATTATTCCATTATCGACTGGCATTATCCATACGCCTATCCTATTTCCAGTCATAACTGCGATTTTGTTACTCCACAACATCATGCCTTTTCCAAACAGCAAGTGACCGAACTGCTCACTCAATATGGTCCCATTTCTGAGTTGTGGTTCGACATGGGCAGCAACACTCCGGAGCAAAGTAAAGAGCTTTACCAGCTGGTACATCGTCTGCAACCCGACTGTATGGTCAGCGGACGTGTAGGTAATGACCAATACGACTTTGCTGTAATGGCCGACAATAAATATCCGGATGGAGCTTTGCAATGCCCTTGGCAAAGTGCAGCTTCCATGTTTAACGAAACATGGAGCTACCGCTCTTGGCAGGAAAGAGGCGAAGCACATACCAAGGCCATGGAAAAGCTACGTAGCCTGATAGAGGTAGTAAGCCACGGCGGTAACTATCTGCTCAATATCGGTCCGAAAGGAGATGGCTCTGTTGTTCCTTTTGAACGCGATGTATTGCAAGAAATAGGAACTTGGCTCCAGTATAATGGAGAAGCGATTTATGGCACAGAAGCCTCCCCTTTCCGCACGCAATACGCATGGGGAAACATCACTCGCAAAGACAACCGTCTGTATCTAATTCTTTCCGGAAACTATCCGACCGATGGATGTATCACTCTTCCGACACCGGGATACAAGCTGCAAAAAGCAGAAGGACCGTTGACCAGTTACGAACAACAAAAAGACAACGTATTGCTCCAACTGCCTTCATCTGCATACAATAACCAGACCATCCAACTCATCAAGTTGGAATTCGACCGCCCTGTAAGTCCGCAACCGATAAACGAGATTAACAAAGGCATGTTGCTGACAGCTCAAAACGCTACACCCGACTATAGTTACTCTTGCTTCGACTATTATAGCAACTATCGCAGTACAGTAGCCTACAACTGGACTATCCGTAAGAACAATTTAAAAAGAGTAAACCTGCTCTATACAGTACAAGAGGCCGGAAAAGAAATTGAGCTAACCGTTGATGGACAAGTCTACCCCATCCAATTACACGATGGGAAAGCAATGCCTCTACGCGGTGGAAAAGTAATTTGGGGAGAACGTAGTATCTGCGGACCGGGCGGTGGCTTATTCGATGCCTCTACAGCCTTAGATGCTTCGCTGGAAAAAGCAATCAGACGAAATGGCCCTTGGCGCACTCTGACACAAGAATGCGATAGTTTCAAGACAAATCCGTTGGAATTGTACTTCCTCAAACAAGAGTTAACAGCCGAAAAAGCCATGAATTACCTGATTGAAGTCGGTGCCGGAAATGGTATTGAAGTATTCTTAAACGGGAAGCCCCTCTTGAAGCACCTCAATCCTTACCGCTGCACATACCGCACCGAACAAGTGTTATTGCCACTTCAGAAAGGGGAAAACGAACTAATCATCTGTTTATACAATCGTTTTGAGAAACAACTAAAATATTCGCTGAAAGCTAACGAACAGCAACAATATTATCTGTTGCCTATATCTCTGAAGCCTACAGCCGGCGAAATTCATACCTTACATGTACGTCAGAAAGGGCTACCTTCGACACATACCGATACAGAACTAAGCAACCTACGTATAGAATGGTAAAGAAAGGACAAAAAGCAAGCAGATATGCAGGTAGTTGCCTGCTAAATTTGTAACTTTGCACTCAAATAATCATGACTAATAAAAATTAAACTAAATCATAGAATTATGAGTAAAAAAGCACTTTTGATGATTCTCGATGGTTGGGGAATTGGTGACCATGGGAAAGATGATGTAATCTTCAACACTCCTACTCCGTATTGGGATTACCTGATGCAAACCTATCCACACTCACAGTTGCAAGCCAGTGGTGAGAATGTTGGTTTGCCCGACGGACAAATGGGTAACTCAGAAGTAGGCCACTTAAATATCGGTGCCGGTCGTATCGTTTACCAAGACTTGGTAAAGATTAACCGTGCTTGTGCTGACAACAGCATCCTGAAAAATAAAGAAATCGTATCTGCTTTCTCGTATGCAAAAGAGCAGAACAAAAACATCCACTTCATGGGATTGACTTCGAACGGTGGTGTCCACAGTTCTTTGGACCACTTGTTCAAACTTTGCGATATTGCAAAAGAATACGGTTTGGAAAATACATTTATCCACTGCTTTATGGACGGTCGCGACACTGACCCGAAAAGCGGTAAAGGCTTTATCGAACAACTGCAAAACCACTGCGCACAAAGCACCGGAAAGATTGCAAGTATTATCGGTCGCTACTACGCTATGGACCGTGACAAACGTTGGGAACGTGTGAAAGAAGCATACGACCTGTTGGTAAACGGACAAGGCAAGAAGGCTGAATGCCTCGTTCAGGCTATGCAAGAATCATACGACGAAGGAGTAACCGATGAGTTTATCAAACCGATTGTCAACGCAAAAGTAGACGGTACTATCAAAGAAGGCGACGTAGTAATCTTCTTCAACTACCGTAACGACCGTGCTAAAGAGCTTACAATCGTACTCACACAACAAGATATGCCGGAAGCAGGTATGCACACCATCCCCGGTCTGCAATATTACTGTATGACTCCATACGATGCTTCTTTCAAGGGTGTACACATCTTGTTCGACAAAGAGAACGTAGAAAACACATTGGGTGAATTCATTGCTTCACAGGGTCTGAAACAGCTCCACATTGCCGAAACAGAAAAATATGCGCATGTCACATTCTTCTTCAACGGTGGCCGTGAAACTCCTTACGAAAACGAAGATCGTATCTTGGTTCCTTCACCCAAGGTAGCAACTTACGATTTGAAACCGGAAATGAGCGCTTACGAAGTAAAAGACAAATTGGTAGCTGCCATCCATGAAAACAAATACGACTTCATCGTAGTGAATTTTGCTAACGGTGACATGGTAGGTCATACCGGTGTATACGATGCAATCGAGAAAGCTGTAGTAGCTGTAGATGCTTGCGTGAAAGATGTAATCGAAGCTGCTAAAGCAGAAGATTATGAAGCAATCATCATTGCTGACCACGGAAATGCCGACCATGCCATCAATGCAGACGGTACTCCAAATACAGCTCACTCACTGAATCCGGTTCCGTTTGTTTATGTAACCACTCGTCAGGATGCAAAAG
>DYCT01000007.1:0-396 GCA_019417975.1 Bacteroides sp. | reverse complement strand
TGGGCTCGGAGATGTGTATAAGAGACAGCGTTTAGCTGATGTTGCTCCTTCTATCTTGAAGATTATGGGATTAACCCAACCGAAAGAAATGACAGGTGAAGTACTGATTAAATAAGTATTCTGAAGCACTCCTAAAATCAGTGTTTTGTATATATTAAGGGGGAATTGCCGACATCGACAATTCCCCTTCTTTTTTCTTGCCTTATGCATAAGCTCTGGTCGATAAGGCCTCAAACAATATCAAATTGTAAAAAGGAAAATTCACCGTATCAAGGCATAATACGATGAATTCAAACAAAGACAAAGGGTACTACAAAATCGGCTTGTAATAGCTCTTAAAAGGGCTCAATCCGAAATTCCAGTGCATGCTAATCTGTATAAATTGTTAAATTTGCA
>DYCT01000069.1:6555-8836 GCA_019417975.1 Bacteroides sp. | reverse complement strand
ATTTTATTACTATTAAAATGCTTTATTCTGCTGACGTTTCTGAGCATTGCGCAAAGCAATGTCGTATGCCTGATAATAATACTGAATAAAGTGTTTCCACAAAGCCTGTTCGGCTACTGCTGCTGCACTCTTACGGATAGACTCAACCTTTTTAGCACTGAACATAGAGAATTCCGCAATCGTATCCTTTATAGCATCGGCCACCTCGGAATAATTATAATCCGAACGATGAATAACCTCAACACCTGTATCGATGCCTTTCTGTCCCTTCAACGACTTCACCCACAGACCAAATCCTGCCAAGTCGGTAGTGATGGTAGGCACACGGAAAGCCACACTCTCCAACGGAGTATATCCCCATGGCTCATAATACGAAGCATAAACGCTCAAGTCCTGACCCAATATGATGTCATAGTATTCTTTGTTGAAAATACCATCTTTACCATCGAAATAGCATGGAACAAATACCACCTTCACATTGTCTTCCGGACGATTAGACATATCCAGATACTTCAACATGTCAAGCACTTGGTCGTGGTTCATGTTATGCAACCAATGAGTAATGCAAGGCACTTCAAGCGGTGTGGTAAACGTCTTTCTACTCTTCAAGCGTTCCTGAAGGTCTTGACGAGGCTCCCCTACCCATCCCGGCACACTGATAAATGCCAATACAGGTTTTGCCAAGTCTTTATCACGTTTCAAACGATTGAGCGATTCCAAAAAGACATCTATACCCTTGTTCTTAAATTCGTAACGGCCACTTGTACCTATAATAAGAGTATCATCGCCAAGATTTGTACCCATCAACTTATTTGCAACTGTCAACATAGCAGCGCGAGCACGTTTGCGCTTATTGGTAAAGGTAACACCACGAGGCACAAAATTATCTTCAAAACCGTTCATCAGAATCACATCAGCCGACTTGTCAAGCAACTCTTTACACTCATTGTTGGTAATCTCGCTTACTGTCGTAAAGCAGTCAACATAATGCGCAGTCTGTTTCTCGATGGAGTGTTTTGATTCCATATTGAGTTCACGCGCCATCTGGTCGCCATTGTAAGCAAACAGATAATCGTAAAGCGGTTTGTTATTGCCGGCAATCGAACGTCCGATAGAGGTGGCATGTGTTGTAAATATGGTAGCAATCTCAGGCACATAGGTCTGCAAATAAAGCGCACCCATGCCGGTCATCCACTCGTGAGCCTGATATACCACCTTATCATTTTCTGTCAGATTGAAGCGATAATAGCTTTCACACACCTTTCCGGCTGCATAAGAGAACATGCTTGCTTCGTCGTAATCGCCATAAGCATGCAAAGAGTCCACTTGATAATGATTCCAAGCTTCTGTATAAATATCATTCTTGATTGCAAAGAATGGACGAAAATCTACCAAAATAACGATAGGTTGTCCAGGGATATTCCAGCGTCCTACTCTTACATTTAGATTGTCATGAGTCTTGGCATGTTCTTTCCAAGCGCTGCAAAGATTATCCGATTCGATAAAAAGAGGATTTTCCTTTTCTTGCCAAAAATCAGGGCCAATAAAGATTATTCGGTCGTGAAACTGATCCTGCAAAGTCTTCGCTCTCGTTGACAAAACAGTATAGATACCTCCTACTTTATTGCATACCTCCCAACTTGCTTCGAAAATATAATCCGGAGTCAATAAATCTTTTACCATTTAAAACTAAAAACTAATTCTACTATTTTAGGGCGCGAAATTAAGTTTTTTTTTCCATATCATCAAATTCTTTCTTGATATATTGGAAATTCTCTTCCTCTTTGAAAAAGAAAGAGCCGGTACAGACTTGCATCGTGCACCGGCTCTTATACATTAATATAACTAGATTTACGCTACAATAGCAGAACCAATCAAGAAAGTTGCGGCCAAAGCTACAATAGCATAAAGTTCAGGGAATACAGCCAAAATCAATGTATTACCAAACACATTGTGTCCCTGTCCAATAGCAGCAATACCATTAGCACAAACCTGACCCTGACGAAGCGCAGAGAACAAAGCAATCAAACCCAAAGAAACACCTGCACCAAGCACAGCCATCGACTGGAACACTGTGATTTCGGGAGTCAATACGTTGAAGATACTCTGGAACATAAAGTAACCGGCAAAACCATACAGACCCTGTGTACCGGGAAGAGCTGTCAACACCAAAAAGTTACCGAAAGCGCTGTCGTTTTTCTTCAAAGCACCAATTGAGGCGTTACCTGCGATGGTTACACCATATGCACTACCAATTCCTGATAAAGCCAACATCACTGTA
>DYCT01000069.1:0-6545 GCA_019417975.1 Bacteroides sp. | reverse complement strand
CTTATATTCTTTGCCTCCTCCTTCAAAACCCGAATTCTTGAAGAACTCGACAAAAGTAAGACGCATGGGGTGAACCATCGCACCCAAAATATTCATAAACATATTGATGGCATGACCAACCACAAAGATAAGCACCATGACAATAGGCCCTGCAATGACATTATCCGGACTCATACCTTCGGCCAAGCTGTTGAACACACTGGCAAGGATACCACCCGAAAGTCCCAACGCAAACAAGCGGACATAGGAAAGGATATCGCCCAACAGACCGGTAGCCATGTTGTAGCTATCCCACAGACCCAAACCGATATTTACAAAGATATTCTTATCAGGACTGTTATACAAGAAAATCATCAAGGCTGCAATACCCAAAATCACCAAATGGACAGTACCACCCATCGGCAATACCGAAGGAAGCAATGCTGATACAATCATACTCACCAGCAGAATAATCCAACCGATGGTGGCAACAGCATACTTAAATCCGAACTGGATAATCTGGTTGGCAGTCTTCACTCCCATACCAAACAGGATTTGTATCACACCCATTATCAAGGACAGGTTAAACATCCACTGGTTATCCAACGAAATGCGCTTACCCATGTTCTCGAAGAAAGGAATACCGGTGGTGTAAACGTTGAATCCGAAGAACGTACCCGTAAGCATACCACAGAAGAAGGTAGATGCACCCAATATCTGCACCAGCGAAAGGATAGACTTCATAGAGTCACCCAGATTCTTAGCAACCATCCGATAAATCATCGCACCTAAAAACATAAACAGGCCATAACCCGAATCGCCCAGACAGAGTCCGAAGAACACCATAAAGAACGGTGCAAAGAACGGAGTCAAATCCAGTTCATTGTATTTAGGCAACATATAGAGCCGCATAATCGGTTCGAACAATCGGAAGAAACCATTATTGTTCAACTCGATAGGTACATTATCCTCCGGAGTAGGATCGGCTACCTCGAAATAAGCCTGCTGGGTCTGTAAATCGGCAACAATGGCATCTGTCTTTGCAGCCGGAGCCCATCCTTGCAAAAGCATCAACTTATCGTCGACCTTTTTCTCGGTATTCAGCACCACTTTCGACAGTTCAATACCTGCATGAACCTCTTTCAATGCCATTTCGAGCGAGTGCTGACAGTCTTTAGCTAAAGCGAGTAACTTTTCGTCCACAGCCTTAATAGCATCTTCCGTATCAGCAACCGAACGTTCGATAGCAGCAAGCGAGACTGCCGGCAACTTAGGAGATTCCAGTTCCAAGTCGGGCAATTCGCCCGGACGAGTCACCGTAATAAAGAACAGACGCGAACCCATACGGCTTATCTCTGTCGCATGATACGTATCTACCCATTCCGGATTGAATACACTTTTCGAGCAAGTGTAGAAACGAACTTGCCAGCCAGCCTTCATCAGCCGTTCCAAGTTACTCGGTTCAAAATTTCCCCAAGGCTCTAAAGCTGCCTTTTCTTTTGCCAGCGTCATCAGTCGTTGGTTCAATACAGCCTTTTCATTCTGCAATTCATCCAAGGTATTGAGAACTTGCATTCCCTTTTCCGTAGATGCTCCTTGTTCGGTCACTTCCTCGCTCAACCCGCGAAGAAACTTCTGAGCAGCAACGATACGATTGGCCAACTTGATGCTTTCTTGCAAATCGGCACTATCAGGTGTTCCCTGCATACGTTCTGCTACATGGACAACACCCAAGTCGCGAATGTTCTGAAGGAAACAATCGTAATCCTTATAATACACAAGGAAAGTAAACTTCTTCATTTTCGTAATCATGCCTCTGCCTCCTTCCTTTTTTCCTGTATCGATTTCAAAATCTTCTGCGAAGATTTGGAGAGGTTTTCCTCATCTTCCATAAACCGTTTTATCTTCCGCAAAGCATCTTGATAACCCGGTATCTGCACCTTCTCAAAAAGATTCACTTTCTGAGTAGTCTTCTTACGCGCATGTTCCAACAGATTTAACTTGGCAAGCGTAAACTCTCTCTCAATAGCTGTCTTGGCCAATTCCTTCAGGATAAAGATACCATCGGAATACCATTTGGGGCTATTGAACAAGCTAAACGGACGTACCTCAAAGTCGACATTCTCCAGTAACGGCACCCGTACACCGGCAATCTTCTTAACACCAAGATGAACATCGTTTACCTTGATTAAAGAAGTGTCGAACTCATTCCAAAGTGCGAACATGGCTTCATAAGCCTGGATATCTACTTCCAGCTTTTTCTCCAACGCCCCAGCTTCCTCCTTGCATTTCTTCACTTCCATGCGCAAGGCGCTCTCCTTATTCTTAATAATAGGAAGCGTACGCACACGAACCTTGAGCTGCTTTTCCAGCTGTTGGAGCGAGGTTTTGTTATATTGAAATTTTATAGCCACGTTATAATCGGTTTAAAGATTAATTGTTCGGCCAATACTTGTCGACCAGTTCTTTCTTGATGTTAACCTCTTCCGGACGGAAATACTTGCCAAACAAGCCCCATGCCACATCAAGCATTTCGGTAGTATTCAAATTGACATCGATAGCCAACAGCTGGTCGGCATAGTCTTTTGCAAACGCCAAAGTACGTTCATCGTAATTTGTCAAGTCGAAACCGTTTTCCATCTTTGTCTTAGCATTGGCAGCATCGGCATACAGACGAACAGCAGCATTCATCACCTGCGGATGGTCTTTACGAGTTTTCTTACCACTAACAAGCTGTTTCAAACGAGACAACGAACGGAACGGGTCAACAATAACCTTACCAATATCACTATCACGACGCAAGAACAACTGTCCTTCTGTGATATAACCGGTATTATCGGGCACTGCATGAGTAATATCACCACCCGACAAAGTGGTCACCGCAATGATAGTAATAGAACCACCAGCAGGGAATTGAACTGCTTTCTCGTAAATCTTTGCCAAATCGGAATAAAGAGAACCCGGCATAGAGTCCTTCGAAGGAATCTGGTCCATACGGTTGGACACGATAGCCAACGCATCGGCATACGAAGTCATATCGGTAAGCAATACCAGTACCTTTTCATTTTTCTCAACGGCAAAGTATTCGGCTGCGGTCAATGCCATATCCGGAATCAACAGACGTTCTACCGGAGGGTCTTCGGTGGTATTCACGAAACTGACGATACGGTCGAGCGCTCCTGCATTGGAGAACACATTTTTAAAATAAAGGTAGTCATCATTGGTCATACCCATCGCTCCCAAAATAATCTTATCAGTCTCAGCACGCATGGCCACATTAGCCATTACCTGGTTGAACGGTTGGTCAGGGTCTGCAAAGAACGGAATCTTCTGTCCGGAAACCAATGTATTGTTCAAGTCGATACCGGCAATACCTGTAGCAATCAGTTCTGACGGCTGTTTACGTCGAACCGGATTTACAGACGGACCACCGATAGGCACTTCCTGTCCTTCAATCTCCGGTCCCCCATCAATAGGGTCGCCAAATGCATTGAAGAAACGTCCCGACAACTGTTCGCTCACCTTCAACGAAGGCGACTTGCCCAAGAACACCACTTCCGCATTGGTAGGGATACCTTCGGTACCCTCAAACACCTGCAGGGTCACTTCGTCGCCTGCAATTTTCACCACCTGCGCCAACTTGCCGTTGACTGTGGCCAATTCATCATACCCTACTCCTGTGGCTTTCAGCGCACAAGTAGCTTTGGTAATCTGACTAATCTTTGTATATATCTTCTGAAATGCTTTTGTTGCCATTTCTTTCTTATTTTGCAATTAACAACTTACTTAGACTCCACGCTCTTTTCGGCCACCAAGTCTCGAAGTTCTTTCATATACTGTTCGTATTTCTCCGACTTGTATTCCGAGTAGTTCATCTGCTTGCACACGTTAATCAGCTTCTTGAAATAATCCATCACATCGATGAAGTTATCAAAAGCAAACTCTGTGTGGCAAATATCAATCACCATATTCAAAATTTCTTCCTGACGTTCCATCGGCGTCACTGCATCGATTTCATCGAATGCATCTTGCTGCAATACCACAAAGTCGATTAATTCCGATTTCCAGAAAATCACGTGATATTCTACAGGTACACCATCGTCACCCAAGATGTTAATCTGTTCTGCAATTTCCTTACCACGAAGCAAACGAGTCTTGATTTCGTTTACCTTGCTCAACCATTCGCCGTTGATATGCTTTGAGATGTATTCCTCGAATTCAGGATATTCAATATATTTCGAATATGAATCGATAGGGTTCACTGCCGGATAACGTTTACGGTCGGCACGCTCTTGCTCCAATGCATAGAAGCAGCGAGCTACCTTTTTCGTATTCTCTGTCACCGGTTCTTTCAAGTTACCACCCGCAGGCGATACCGTACCGATAAAGGTAATAGAACCTGTAGAGCCATTATCCAAAATCACATATCCGGCACGACCGTAAAAGTTTGAAATGATAGCAGACAAGTCCATCGGGAACGCATCCGGTCCGGGAAGTTCCTCCATACGGTTTGACATCTCACGCAAAGCCTGAGCCCAACGCGAAGTAGAGTCGGCCATCAGCAATACCTTCAATCCCATTGCACGGTAAAACTCAGCGATTGTCATTGCTGTGTAAACAGAAGCTTCACGGGCAGCTACCGGCATGTTCGAAGTATTCGCGATAATAATGGTACGTTCCATCAATTTACGTCCTGTATGCGGGTCGACCAATTCAGGGAATTCAGTAAAGATTTCCACTACCTCGTTAGCACGCTCACCACAAGCTGCGATAATTACGATATCGGCTTCTGCCTGCTTGGAAATGGCATGCTGCAACACGGTCTTACCCGTACCGAACGGACCGGGGATAAATCCGGTACCACCTTCTACAATCGGATTTACCGTATCAATCACACGTACACCTGTTTCAAACAATTTGAAAGGTCTTGGCTTTTCTTTATAATTAGTCATAGCCTTCTTCACCGGCCAGTGTTGAATCATATTCACGGCTATTTCCTTACCGTCTTTATCTACCAGCACAGCTACTGTATCCTCAATGCAATAATCGCCCTCTTTAGCTACCGACTTCACAGTACACTCTCCCTCCAAGGTGAAAGGAGCCATAATCTTCAACGGCTGGAAGTTTTCATCTACCTGTCCGAGCCATGCAGAAGCTTTAACCTTGTCGCCGGCCTTAGCCAAGGGCACGAAATGCCATTTTTTCTCTTTATCCAGCGGATATGTATATTGACCGCGTTTCAAGAACACGCCTTCCATCTTGTCCAGGTCGTTCTGCAAACCATCGTAGTTGCGCGACAGCATACCAGGACCCAGAGTCACTTCAAGCATGTGTCCAGTAAACTCGGCTTCGGCACCTACTTTCAGTCCACGTGTACTTTCGAATACCTGCACGTAGACATTGATACCTACCACCTTAATCACCTCAGCCATCAACTTGTCGCCACCTGTATAGATATAACAGATTTCATTCTGCGCTACAGGGCCGTCGACGATGAGGGTCACCATATTGGCGATAACGCCATTCACAGTTCCTTTTGTTGCCATATATCGTTTAATTATTTTCTAAATTCTGCAGGTATCTGCACCTCATTCTTCAAAGAATCAATTATACTGCGGAAGAGTTCGCTGCCTTTTTCCTTATCCAATGAAATCCAGCGTTCAATCATTTCCAGTCTAAGCAAGAACACGAACACCCTTTCGATGGTAAAATAGTCGAAAAAGATTTCTTCTTCCATCCAGTTCCACTTCAGCAGGTCGATTTTACGTTCACGCTCTACCAGTTCCTCTGTCTCGCTAATGCGCAACAATTGGTCAAAATAGTCGATAGAGTCTGCAATACCAAAATCGCGCGCATTCGAAGTACGGATGCATGCTGCTGTCTCTGTATTTCCCACTACATTGGGAGCCACATCCATCTTATACTTACGTGCTGTAAGAGCAGACAAAACATTATTAATGTTCAGATTGAACTCAAACCATGCCTTTACGAACTTATTGCTGCATTTCATTGCATGTTCGTAATAATGTCCTGCCAACACGTTTTCCGGAAAGTCCATGTCTTGAGCAGCCGAAAGGTAAGCCGAAACAAAATCGTAAAAATAAGCAGGGAATTTACTCTGACGTTTTTCCTTTTCCTTTACCGAGTCAATAAGCGAAATCAATTCATCTGCCGTATAGTTGCCACGTGGGTCGATAGCAGACTCCTTATCCTTAAGCAATGCCAATAGATTTGCATTATCAAATTGCAGATAAAACAAATCCACCAAACGACGATCGGCCGTCGACAGCTCCGGATAGATTTCAGTTTTGAAGTTGGCTACGGTATAGTTCAGCTTGCCATCCTCCAGCGACAAGTCGGGCAAACCGGCTATCAAGCAATAATACTTACTCATAGCATTCGGTTAAAAAAGCATTTCCACTAACTGCGGGCGCAAGAACGACTTAAAATAGTTTTCAAACTCCTCCTCGCCAAAGTTTACTTTATAAGAGCCATCGGCCGGTGCAATTGAGAACAATGCCTTTTGTCCATTTACTTGTTCTATCTTAACTCCTTTATCCAAGAGA
>DYCT01000068.1 GCA_019417975.1 Bacteroides sp. | reverse complement strand
AATCAGACTACAGATTACTTTTATTTCAGAATAACCGATTTCTATTATCAGAATAACAAAATGCACATTCTCACCGTTGCTCATAAACCAAAGAGGGCATGCCAAAAGCATGCCCTCTTTGGTTTAATAGTCTAATCTTGCTAAACAGCAATAATTATGTATCGACTTATCGTTTCACCAACTTTCCGGCAACCACCTGCCCATCAACCGACATCAAATAAGTACCTACCGGCAACGAAGCTACCGAAATATGCCAACGGCTACCCTGCTGCAGAGTAGAAGAAACAAGACGTCCGGAAATGTCGCAAAGCTGTACGGTATGAACAGCCTCATCAGAAGCATCCCATTCCACAGTCAACCAATCGGTAAACGGACAAGGATAACAACGAAGCTCTGCATTCGAATCGGCCGGATTCAGACATACGGCTGATGTCTTATAGGTCAGTGCCACTTCGAGCGATTGTGCATCCTTTCCATGGAAACGTACCACAGTCTGATTCTGCTCATCATCATAAGGTAGCAACTCTACACCTTGTGCAGCGCTATCCATCGTCCATTCTCCATGCAAGGTTACGTCGACCGGCTGTTCCTCACTATCCAGATACATCTTATCGGCATCAATCTTCCAAACCTGGAATGGGAATTTGTCTTTCGGATAGAAGCCCAACTCCGGATTGGCAACACTCAGCGTAATCTGCTGCTCGGCTGTTTCATGCAACATAGCCATACAAGGCTCTGACACAGTAGCAATATAGTTATCGTCCAACGCTTCAGGTATCTGGAAGAACGAATAGCCCTTCAGTTTTTTCTCTGCATGATACACGATGTGTGCTACGCCATCCTGTTGCTGAATAGTATAAGGCAATGTCGGTGCTCCACTCATGGTTTTCACCTTCTCGGCACCTCCTACATAAATCAAGTATTCATAAGAGCCATCGGCCGCTTTTCCATGATCCAGCCAAGCCTTGGCATAATTGCCTTTGGTTGTCAAGCTGGTGTTTCCATCTTTTACAGAAACCTGTTCGGCGCGAGTCAGATGCAGACCTTTCGCATGAGGCAATACATAACCATTACCCACTGCATCAGTCAGATAACAAGCATCATCGGTCTCTCGAACTGCATCTGTAGCCAATCCGGTCTGTTCCTCTCCATCCAGATAAAGCGGAGTATCGGCTGTAGCCAGTTCGTTCTGGAAGAGAGTGGTATGTGCATCATACGTAGCGTGTGTATTCTGAATAGACGAGCCCAATGCCACGATTTCATCATCGAAGAAGAAATAAGACTTATTGGCTTTGAGGGCATTCTTCTGACGAGCATCATCATAAATCATCGAATACAAACCTTGTTTTCCTTCCAAAGACACACCGCCTACGAAATATTGTGGAGAAAAACGTGCCCACTGGAAGTTCTTAGCCTCGGCCACGATATCATCGATAGACATGTTGAGCACTGTAGCACCCGGCACATGTACCCAATCCCATCCGTTGTAGCCCAAGCCACTGGCAGCAGCTGTTACCACACCTTCAGCATCCTTGGTAGCATAGATAGACAGTCCGCCGGCACTCTGGTTACGACCAATCCAGTTCTGACCTCCGTTTGTCTCAAAATCCCATATATATTTACTATAACCTTTCACAGCAGCCATCCAGTCATTGCGACGATGTACCTGCATCGCTGCATACGGATATGTGCAGTTGCTTTCCGACATCTCGTCGTCGGTCAGATTCTTTGCTTTCAAATCGTTCATCAGCTGAACAACCTGCATTCCGCCATGGAAGTAAATATCCGATTTCACATCCTGCAATGTATATTTAACAACACCTGAATAAGCAGGTTCGTACAAACGGCAAAAAGCTCCACCGATGCGGTTTTGCATATCACCGTCTAACACTTGATAAAGGAAAGCAAAAGCTGGCATATTGCACAACAATGTGTTCAACTGGTTAGGGAAACGTCCGCAAAGGCCGCGCGAAATGTCATATTTACCACTATATTGACGAAACGCCAAGAGGCTGTTTGCCAAATTATCCAACGTGGTCTGACTCATCGCATAAGATGTATTGTGCAACATCAGTGCCATCTGGCAAGACATATTCAAAGCATCGATATTATAAGCATTACCCCACACACCATTGTGATGATAACCGGTATAGTCGGGCTTGATAAAACCATCCCAAGCAGAGTTAACGGAAAGGTTGATTTCAAGTACCTGATGAAGGTAATCGAGCAAATCTTCGCGGTCGGCATGTTCATCGCCCAAGCAAGCCAAAGCCACCAAGCGGTTGTGATAAATCGTACGGACTCCATCGGAACGAGTTCCATTGTGCTTGGTGTTCAACCCCCATCTCACATTATCAGAATTCAATCCTGTGGTTTCGTCGGTAACCATTCGGGTGCACCACATCATATTGTCGCTGACAGCCTGCCACAAACCGCTTCGCATCAATTCTTCGCGCATCAGGATATTGGCATAGAAATAGCCAGCCAAACCTAAGTATGGCCCTGAAGTGCCAAACTGAAGCGCACTGCCTTGCTTAAAGCCGCGCTTTTCCAAATAGTCGTATACTCCCAAAATTTCTGCCAATGCTTGTGGCTGATGATAGTCGGGATTTAATTGGTCGGCAGGTCCTTGCAACTGGTAGTTCATAGCCAATGGCAAAAGTACCTGACCCAACACCTCGCGCAACTGCTTGCTACTTTCGGTGTTTTGAGAAGACAAATCGAACTGAGGAGTCTCGGCAGTCCACTGATGGTCGGCCAATTTCTTACGAGCAGTAGCTACCATTCCTCTCAAAGCCTGATAGCGAGTGAGTACCTCTGGGTTAGTATAATCCGGATTGTCGCCAATCAAGAATGTAAAGTAACGCTGATAAATGGTTTCGGCATCACCCTTCGGCATCACTACAGCCGAAACGACCTCGCTATAGTCGGCATTGGACTTGAGACAAACAGACAAGTAATAACGCTTTGCCAGCAAACCATCTACATCAAAAGTAAGGGATTCACCTCCCTTGATTACTTCTACAGTACCCTTATTCACAGCTCCTACAGCATTTTCAACATCTTGCGCCGAAGGAGTAGTTTCTGTTTCGCTCAACATCCAATAGATGGTACCTTTATCATTCGGTACAACTTCCATCGTAACAGCGTCTGCTGTTTTCTTCACGGGGAACAATGTTGTAAGTTCCAACGGAGTATTCGTGGTGAAGACATCGGTAAACAATACTTCCGATTCATTGCCAGCTTTATCCACCGCCAACAAATAAATGCGCAAATTAATCACCGAACCTACACCCAGCGACTTAGTAACCAACACATTGCTTTCGGCTATTTCAAACGAATTACCAGACTTCACCTGTGCGGCTGTCAAAGGCACATTCGCTTCTCCTTTCTTCCAATAAATAGTAGCAGCTTCGTTAACCTGCAAAGATACATCAACCGAAGAACGAGTCACATTGCTCAAACCAAGCGATGAAACAACCGGAGCCTCGTTGTCGACTGCTTTCCATTTCAAAACGGACCCACCGGCATTATCAGCAATGAACAAGTTGTCTTGCGCATCTACAGCCACTCCATAAGGAGACATCTTCGAATCGGAAGAAGGAATCTGGCCGATAAGCACACCTGCAGGTGTAAACTGATAAAGTCCCTTTGCAGACAAAATATCGCTACCCGACTTCTTATCCTTATCCAAAGACAAAATCAGATTACCATTCAATGTCTCGGCAAGGCCGGCGCAGTTGTTATAAGCATTCTTGCTGTCTTCTTTCTTGATAAGGAACTCTGGTATCACCTTGTTATCAGCATACGATGCTACCTTAATGACACCGGTATTCTGGTCGATGATAAACATAGAACCTGCCTTATCAAAAAACACATCGCGAACAACACGAAACTTATCACATCCGGCAATGCTATTAGACGCAATGGTAGTAAGTACTTGAATCTGATTCAAATTCGTATCGAAGACATGAATCGCATTGTAAGCATTGGAGCCCATTGATACAAAAATCTTTCCTTCGGCATTCACTGTCACTCCATTTAAGGTACCGGTCACCGGATTGCCTGTCATGTCGGTCAACGAGATTTTTTTCAAGACACTGCCTTGTTCATCAAGAACCAATACTTCAGAAGTTCCCTGATTGGCAACAAAAATACGTCCACTGGCATCGCAATCCACATCCGAAGGCTTATTCATCTCCGCAGTGAAGTTAGCCAAGACTGTTCCATCCGTAAGCGACACTTTGCTCACTTTGTTATCCGATAAAAATGAAATCCACAAAGCATCGTTCTTTACCGTAATGCCCTTGGGACCTTTACCGCTGATGGCAATGCCTGTCGGTTCATAGACTTGCGCAGTCACCCAAGCCGAGAAGCACATCAGCAAAATCAATAAATGTGTTTTTTTTCTCATAGTTATATGACATTAATTATTCTGTTTCCTATCGGACAAAGATACAAAATAGCTCTGTATCTTGACTTTAGTTTTGTTTGAATATTCTGCTATAACAAAATCTATATCTATCAATTTCGTAGAAAAGCTTATCACATTTGTAGAATAAACCATCTTGACCAAACCAAACAAGAAAACACCTCTACAGCACCTTAAAAGCACCTCTTCGATACATAAGTAACGGTTTTTAATATATTTTTTTGTTATTTTTGTGGAAATTTCTATCTTTGAAAAGTGAAATATTCAACCTTATAAACAACATGAAAAAAGCTATCCTATTTTATATACTATGCGTCTGTCTTTCCTTTATAAATACGCCGGCTATGGGCGTTGATGTACCTATTTCTTTTAAGCACATCAGCATCGACAACGGACTATCGCAAAGCACAGTGTTCTCCATCGCACAAGACAGACAAGGAAAGATGTGGTTTGCTACATTTGACGGAGTAAATAAATACGATGGCTATGCATTTACAGTGTACAGACACGAGCCCAACAATCCCAACAGCATCCACAACGACATAGCACGCATCATCAAAAGCGATGCTAACGGACAAATTTGGATAGGTACACATTCCGGACTATCTTTCTACGATGACGAAAAAGACCTATTTCGCAACTATACATATAAGGTAAACGACGAAGTGTCACAGGTAAACGCCATCGAGCAAATTCAAAAAGACATTCTCCTTATCGGAACAGACAAAGGGCTGGTATTTTTCGATATTACCAAGCAAAAATTCGTTGACATTACCGATAATACCAACCTACGTACACTTCGGGCTGTATGCTTACTAAAGATAGACAACAAAGTGTATATCGGTACAGACGACGGACTCTATGGCTACGACCTGGACAGCAAAAAGCTAATCAATATCGACAACAATCTGAAAGGTAAACGTATTCAGACAGTATTGAAACAAACCGGGAACCGACTCTGGATTGCCACCGAAGGCGATGGACTGTACCGCTATGAGATTAAGCAAAAAAAGCTAATCAACTATCGCCACAACCCCAACAATCCCAAAAGCATCAGTAGCAATTACATCCGTTCACTGGCTATCGATTCGCAAAACAAACTTTGGATAGGAACATTCAACAATTTGAACATCTATTCCGAATCATCGGATACATTTACAAAATACAGTTATAACCCGATGGATAGCGGAAGTCTTTCGCAGAATTCTATCCGTTCCATCTTTCTCGACTCGCAAGGCGGTATTTGGTTAGGCACCTATTTCGGTGGGCTAAACTATTATCATCCTCTGATAAACCAATTCCAACATATCAAGCAAACGCCTTATCACAACTCACTCAACGACAATGTGGTAAGCTGTATTGTAGAAGACAAAGCCAAAAACATCTGGATAGGTACAAACGACATGGGACTGAACCACTACAACCCATTGACCAAACATTTTGACTTCTACACCTTGCAAGAAGGAAGCACAGCAAGCATTGCGTCCAACAATGTAAAAGCAGTCTATATCGATGAAGACAACAAATTAATCTATATCGGCACACACACCGGAGGACTCAGTGTACTACACAAAAGCAGCAAGAAAGTAGACCATTATACCCCGCAAAACAGCGGTTTGATAAATGAGAATGTCTATACCATCATCCCTGCCGAAAATCAAAACCTTTTATTGGGTACACTGGCCGGGTTGGTCTCTTTCAACCCCAAACAGAAAACATTTACCCCTATCCTATATGATATTAAAGGAAACAAGATACACAACAGTCGTATCAGCGTACTCTTCAGCGACTCTAAAAAACGTCTGTGGATAGGAGGAGAAGACGGACTCAGCATCTTCAAAAGAAAAGGTACACAGCTGGAACCGCAAACTATACTCGACAAAGACACTCTGCTATCCAATGCCTTCATCAACTGTATCTACGAAAAAAAGGCAGGAGAATATTGGGTCGGCACTCGACAAGGACTCTTCCGGGTGAAAGAAGATAATAACTCAATCCAGCAATTTACAACGAAAAACGGACTGCCCAACAATGTCATCTATGGTATTATGGAAGATTCGTTCGGACGTTTATGGATGAGTACAAACCGCGGTTTGGCATGTCTGAACCCGCAAACCAACCAATTCCGAAACTTCACAAAGACCGATGGATTGCAAAGTAATCAGTTTAACAACTATTCCTACTGCAAAACATCAAATGGCGACATGATGTTCGGAGGTATAAACGGCATCACCGTCTTCCGTCCGGAACTCTTGATGGACAACCCCTATACCCCACCCGTCATCATCACTGACCTAAAACTATTTAATAAATCGGTACGTCCCGACGATAAAACAGGTATCCTCAAAAAAGAAATCAGCCTAACCAAAGAAATCACCTTGAAAGCCTCACAATCGGCTTTTTCACTGAGATTCGTTGTTTCCAACTACATATCGGGCGAACACAACACCTTTGCCTATCAACTGGAAGGATACGACAAAGAGTGGTATAAAGTAACCCAACAACGCACCGTTTCCTACTCGAATCTGCCACACGGCACATACCACTTTAGGGTAAAAGCGGCTAATAGTGATGGAAAATGGAATGAAACACCTACCGAACTTACCATTCACATTCTTCCTGTCTGGTGGAAGACGTGGTGGTCTGTCCTGCTATTCCTAACCGGCATAGCCGCACTCGTCACTTTCATCATCCGATATTTCTGGATGAGAAAGAGTATGGAAGCGGAAATCAAAATGCAACGTTTGGAAAAAGAGAAGCAGGAAGAAATAAACCAAATGAAAATGCGTTTCTTCATCAATATCTCACACGAGCTGCGTACACCGCTCACCCTGATTATGGCTCCTCTGCAGGAATTGCTCTATCGGGTAAACGACAAATGGACTCGTGCTCAGTTGCAACACATCCGACGCAATGCAAACCGATTGCTACATCTGGTCAACCAACTAATGGACTATAGACGCGCAGAGTTGGGAGTATTCGAACTAAAGGCAACAAAAGGAAATATCAGCCAATTGGTCGATGAAAACTTCTTATTCTATGAGAAACTGGCCAAACGGAAGAATATCAACTATACATTCAGTTCAACCGTATCCGACAAAGACTATTTATTTGATAGCAACTATATAGAACTGATTACCAATAACCTCTTGTCCAATGCATTCAAGTTTACGCCCGACGGAGGAAGCATCACGGTAAGCCTAAGTGAAGTAGACGGAAACATCGCCATTGCTATCAGCGATACAGGTTCGGGAATCCCCAAAGACAAACAAAGCAAGATTTTCGAACGCTTCTATCAAGTAGACAGTAACCATGCCGGTAGCGGTATCGGGCTTTCTCTGGTATTAAGACTGGTAGAACTGCACCACGGGAAAATCACACTTGACAGTGAAGAAGGTAAAGGTAGCACGTTTACAGTCTTTATCCCTCAAGACGAATCAGTCTATGGAACGGAAGAAATCGTCACAAACCAAGAAGAAGAAAACCTTCCTCAACATGCTTTCAATACAAAAGATCCGTTCTATCTGGACGACGAATTGCCAGAAGTTCCCGAAAACGAGATTTCGGAGAAGAAGAAAGGTACTGTACTTATTGTAGAAGACAACCAGGAAATCCTACAATACCTATCAGACGGCCTATCGGCTTGGTACACTGTGGAACGAGCATCCAACGGAGAAGATGCGTTAGAAGTACTGAAAGAACATAAAGAAATAGACGTCGTCATTACAGACGTGATGATGCCGGTGATGGATGGTATCAAAATGTGCAAACAAATCAAGCAAAACATCCGCACGTGCCACATTCCGGTCATCATTCTATCAGCCAAAATAGACATAAAAGATCAGTTGGAAGGTCTACAGGTAGGAGCAGACGACTACATACCTAAACCGTTCTCTTTGCAGATTCTGTCCGCTAAAATTCAAAATATGATTCGTACCCGTCGCCGTATCTTTGAACATTATTCAAAAGAACTGGAAGTGAATCCGGAAAAAATCACATTCAATACAATGGACGAGGAATTGATTAAGCGAGCTATTGCTATTGTTGAGAAAAATATAGACAATATAGAGTTTACTGCAGATGAATTTGCACGCGAGATGAACATGAGTCGTTCTAACCTACACTTGAAGCTGAAAGCTATCACCGGAGAATCAACCATTGACTTCATCCGGAAGATACGCTTTAATGAAGCTTGCAAGTTGTTAAGAGACGGCCGATATACAGTCTCGGAAGTAAGCAGTATGGTAGGCTTCAACACCCCTTCTTACTTCGCCACCAGTTTCAAGAAATATTTCGGATGTCTGCCCACAGAGTACATCAAAAGCGTACGTGGATAACAATGTTAATAGGAATTTCAACAAAAGTGATAGCAATTATACCCCATCTTTAATTCCTTTCAACATTCCTAAATAATTAAAAGTCAGCAAGTGTTTATCTTTGCATCATTAATAATAAACATTCGCTAACTTTTAATTT